>NZ_KV815090.1:0-4757 GCF_001814145.1 Prevotella sp. HMSC073D09
TTTTTGCGACAGGGTGAGCGGTTGGTGGACAAAAAGGGTACTCATAATGTTAAAATTCTTGCTGAAAACCGGACAAAAGACAATTGTGCCGTATAGGCATGCATGGCAACGGCGACGGAAAGCATGTACACTTGCGACTGCCAGCGCGAGCGGTTGTGGGGCTTGCTGCTCACGGCCAACGAAGACAGCATCATGAAAATGCGGAAGTAATCTGCCATTGAGATCCGGTTTTCAAATGGTAGAGAAGGCATTGAATATCTTCCGCCAGTTCGCCTTTTGCGGCATAAGCCCGTTTTGCCACAGACAAATGGGGCAAAAATCCATTTTTTGTCGTGTCTCTGTACTGTACGTCGTACATGGAGAGGAGTATTTGTATCGGTTTTGCATCACAATGATAATACACTCATCTCAATTTATAGAAATCACGAGTGTCCACTGCCATACATTAGAGCCTGTGCAGTTTTGTTTGATTGTTGGGCTTATTGTCTGTCTTATTTTTGAAGGCGTAACGGACAACGTTAAAAGAATAAGACGGGCAATAAGCCCGTCAAACAAACTAAAGATGTGCAGGAGGAGATGGAAACAACCTATAATAATTGACAGGTGTTCTAACGGCCGATTGGGGTTTAACGTTGTGAGGCCCCTCGTCGTTCGCAATCTATCACCTTGTCGCAAAAAAATCAATACTCGCTGAGGGTGTTTTGAAACATGGTCGGAGTAGGCTGTAAACAGGGGCTAGAGCGGTTTGATGTTGCCTGTAAGCGCAACTTGTGCAGAATGGCGTGTTATTTGCAGCAAAACATCTTGCAATATGATGCAGAATGCCCGTTTGTCGGTTGTAAAAAGCACTGCAATTAGCAGCAAATCGCAGTGTTAAGCCTAGCAAAAAGCAGGGCTAGCAAATTGTGCCCTGTGTGGGTGTTAATGCCTTTTCGCTAGATGGTAAACTTGTGTAGGATAAGGGTAAAAAGAATTTTAAGAAGTGTGCTTTTTGATGGAAAAGCGGATTTCGGGAGATTGAAAAGTCGGCGTTTCGCAGCAAACAGGAAAGGTAGGGGATGCAAGATGCAGGTGGTGTTCTCAGATGTTGACGAATATCGAAGCGTGTAAGATAGAAAACAATGGTTAATTAGCAACTCGACTTCCTTCTTTTTTACGAGGTTGTGGTGCCGAACAAAGACGAGAGTGTGAAATATAAGTACTTGATTGTGGGTTAACGCCTATGTCTTTGCTGGCATAATGAATGGACTGTTTGGCGACGTGAAAGATAAATAAATACGAAAAAATTTGGCGCAATCTGTTTTTTTTGATATATTTGCACCCAGATAAAGAACTAATGAAAGAAACGGAACAAGCGTACTACATTGGAAAACAACAGTATTGCTGATAAATAAGGATGAATAACGCCTTGCTAAAGCTCCGCTTACCTAGCATGAAGTTAAAACCTAGCTCCTGTGCATGGCAATAAACGTCCGAGTAAATATAGCCACGGCAGCTATTGTAAACCGTTTCGCTCCATGAAAAGTGCCAGATAACGAGAAACTTACGTCGTTTCTGTATAGCACCATCAAAAACATAACAAGAGAATTTAAGTAGTTAATGATTATGAAACGAATCCTGTTTTTCGCTTTGTTGGCCGTGTATGCCTGCATCCCGCTTGCTGTGAATGCGCAAGGGCAAGACCCCACTACGCACAAATGGCTTGGTAATCCCGTCGAATCGGTTATTAATAACCCAGACGAGAATAAAAGAATTGTGTACCTTTATAACGTTGGTACGGGCAAATACCTCAATGCCGGTAGCTATTGGGGCACGTCGCTTGTGGGTTTCAGCACGGGTATGACCATAACAGTCAAGCATTCTACCCCTGCCAATCACTATCGAATGGTTGGTCCCTTGAAGACAACTGAGGGACAGAACATTGCCTTTGGCCGAAGGAGAGACACGCCGGGGTTTGACGATGCGGCTAACTACAACAGGGCGTATGTGGATAGAGGGGTGACATACAATACGGATGTAACGCCAAACCCCTATGCCGTACAAAAAAAATATATCAATGGCGTGCTAGATTGGAAATTTGAAGAGGTTAAGCCTGGTAGCAAAACTTATTGGATTAGTGTGTATAACGATGAGACGACCCAAGGAATGGGCGGCAAACGCTATTTGCAAATGACGAAGGTGTTGAAGGATAAGGTTTATCCCATTAGCTATCCGGGCAATGTTAACCCTAACGACGAAACCTGTCAATGGAGGATAGTTACGCGAGCCGACCTTAAAGACGTGTTTAAAGATGTGTATGCGTCTGACGAATCGCCTGCTAATGCCACCATTCTGATAGACGACCACAACTTTGCGCGTGGTGATAGAGATGTGGAAAAATGGGTTACAGCAGGTGGATTGACTTGGGGCTGGGCCGACCATAACGCTTATTTGCTGGAACCTGCGAATGACGCATATACATATTATGTGGGCAATGGCGCCACGAGCAGCAACTCGTATATGGCCGATAATGCTAGCTATGGCACAGCCAACGTGAGGAATCTGGGGAATATGGCTCATGCCAACGGGAAAGTTTCGCAGAAAGTGAAGGCTATTAAGAAGGGGTGGTATCGCATTTCGTGTAATGGTTTCTATGCTCCTGCCACAGGCAGTAACCTCACGGCGGAGCTTTTTGTGAGTGTAGTGGGTATTACTGATGCAAATTCGAATGTAAAAACAACCTTAAACAAGTTTGGGGGTGACTTTGAGTATACGCTTCAAGAATTTCGAAAGGTATATACCAATGCGGACAGAGCTGCCGATAAAGTGAGCCCTTACGTAAAGGCGGCTAAGGTTTTTGAACACGGCATGTATAACAACACGGTGTTCGTGTATGTTCCGCACGACACCGATGTAATGGAAATTGGCGTAAGGGTGGCTAATTCCACTAAGCCGCTCGATTGGACTTGCTGGGATGACTTCTCATTGGCTTATTGCGGAACGCTTGACTTGATACTTGATGAAACACAAAACAACTCAACTTATATCTTGGAACAAGTGAAACCTAATAGGGCGGCCATAATGGTGCTGAAACGAACGTTGCAGAAGAACGAGTGGAACTCTATTGTGTTGCCAGTGTCGCTTACTGTGGGACAACTGAAAGCGGCATTTGGTGAGGATGTGAAGTTGTCGGCCTATCCCAAACAATCCACAGATTATGAAAGACGTATCGACTTTACAAAGGTTGATTTAGACCAAGAGGACGACCATGTTGCTCTTGATGCCTATAAGCTGTACTTGATAAAGCCTACCAAAGACCCAACGGTGATGACCTCGTTAAAACCCTACAGTAAGTTGAAGAATAATAAGCCGTGGCTCTCGGTTAATGCTCCTTACTACGTCATTAACAATGTTACACTCGATAAAAAACCGGAAGACCAGCCAGGTTATTCTGGGGGAATATTGCGAAATGCAGCCTCTTGGAGTACTACGGCAGACGGGAAACTGCAGTTCTGTGGTTCGTTATATCGTCATGCTAGTGCGGTTGTGCCAGCCTTCTCGTATGCGTTGGGCAAAAGCTCTGCATCGAAACATAGGTGGCTGTGGCACTATACGCAAAGCCCAATGCCAGTCAAGGGATTCCGTTGCTGGATTGCTACGGGTTCTGCCACTCAATCTAAAGCTCTGAAATTCTTCGTTGACAATGAGGAAATAGGCAACACGTTCAACACTACAGGTATAGCAACAACGGCTAGTGAGGGAAATGGCGACCTATTCGCTGTTCCGTGCAACATCTATGCCATAGACGGGAAACTGGTACGTCCGAATGCAACGTCTACCGAGGGCTTGCCAAAGGGCGTTTATATTGTCAACCATAAGAAACTCATCTTAAAATAGAGTTGGAACGAATGAAAACACATGATTATTTAAAACCCGATTGTGCTGCGATACACTTCGGCTTAGATGAGTTGCTCATTGCTCCTGGAGCTTCACGGTTTGATAACGATGGCGATGGAAATGCTGATCAACATGGGGAAATACCCCACAACCCTGATGAAATTGGAGCTAAACCTAACTATGGATGGGATTGGTGTGAAGAGGACGAAGGATGAAGTGTTGGAGCTTTAGGTGTAAATAGCCATTTGGTAGGCTGGAAACTCTCGGTTTTTTGCCTACCAAATGTCCATTATCTGAATTCTATAATGGGCAGAACGCGTAAAAGAAAGTATGAAGTAACTGTTTGATTTAGTTTGTGGGCTGGGTTGATGATGTTGTGGCTTTGTTTCAATAGTCGGCCTAATAGCTACGGTGGTCATAAAATCTTCCCTTATATATATAAGGTGTACGTTCCCCATTATGTTATCAATATGTAAAGAAACTCAAAAACTTGCATTTTTGTTCGATATTTTTCTTAAAAATGCTTGCGTGGTATTTAAAAAAGCCCTACCTTTGCATCCGCTTTCGGGAACGAAGTTCTCCGTTTGCAATCAAGAAAGAGTTCATTGAAAGATTTACATAGACAGTAGTAGTACAAGAGCAGATGCGCTTGTCTTTTCTGAGACGAGCGCGTTTGGGTAGAACATTAAGAACCGTCGGTTCTCCCAGGTCTTTGGTTATTAAAATTAAAGATGTGGGTTAACTGGTACAGGTGAGTGGAACTACGATAGATTTGGGTGCTCGTCCTGATGGGATAATGCCGCAAGGCATAAAACTTTTAGCGTTGGCTTTTCTTTTGGATTAGCCTAAATGCGCAGACATTTTACAATGGAGAGTTTGAT
>NZ_KV815091.1:0-1124 GCF_001814145.1 Prevotella sp. HMSC073D09
GATACCAAGGACGCAAGAAAAGAACGACCACCAATGTCATCTATGTCACAGACCGGCAAGGCATACCGCTTACCATGTCCACGCCTGTTTCGGGTTCTCACAACGACCTTCACTGCATCTCCGAGGTACTTCAGGGCTTGTTCGCAGGTATTGAGGAGTCAGGCTTGTCCGTATCGGGGCTCTTTCTCAATGCAGATGCCGGTTTTGACTCTGCACAATTCAGGCGGGATTACCTTCGGCAGGAGGTGTTCCCAAACGTCGCCTTCAATAAGCGGAGAGGAATGCACAGAGATGACGAGTTACTTGATGAACTGCTTTACAAGGAGAGATACAGCATTGAAAGGACCAATGCGTGGATGGACTCATACAGGAGCGTGCTCAACAGGTTCGATACCACACAAACCAGTTGGGAGGGATGGAACTATATCGCATTTATACTGATTTTTCTGAAAAAGATAAGGAAGAGGGAAAAGTCTAGATGACTTCATATCTCATACTTATCACTGGTTGCCGCAAGTATAGTATTTTCTCCCCCACCATTATGAGCATTGTAGTTATATGCTGCAACAAAATCCTTGACGAACTGAACATTAGGGATGTAAATACTTTTTTCCCTCTATAGCCCGTAAAGATATAAGTCTTTTGATTTCCGTTCTTATCTTGATAATGGATTACTATCCTTCTTCCATCTGTATCTAGGTACTTTATGGGATTTTCCGCACAATAGACGTACCCTCCAACATTATGATACTTCTCCGCCAACGGATCCACCCCATACCACAGACTCGTTACAGGATTCATATACCTTGCTCCATAATAGTACAACCCCGTCTCCTCGTCTAGCTCCTTGCCATTGAACTTGTACAGCATTTCCTCCGAGGACGAGTGTTCATCCACGAGCAGTTCGCCATAAGGCAGGTAGGCATCGAATTGCGTGATGTTGGCCTTGGCATCGGTGATATAAGAGGTGCTGCCGAGGTGGTCACTATGATAGAAGAAGATTTCCTCGGTGTTGGTTGTGTCCGAGGGGACATAGCCATAACCCGGCTGGGCATTGTCAGGGTCTTCGGGTTTCTGCCATTGAATGGGCGGACCGGGAACATCTCCTTTCTTGTTGAACTTCG
>NZ_KV815092.1:0-14580 GCF_001814145.1 Prevotella sp. HMSC073D09
GGCTGTCCGTTCTCGTCCCTGTGCTGAGAATGGAATCCCTTTTCAATACGTTTTCCTCCTTTTGGATGCTGTATGTAATGCCGTCGCCATAAGTTGTGGACTTGTTCACCACACTGGCAATGCGGATTGTTCCTGAAAACGGTGCACGCCATACGCGCACTACGTCGTGCAGGGGGTTCTCCTTTTCCAAGGAGTCCCTGATGGCTTTATAGTCGGGAATGAAAGTGGAATCTATCTCTGCACTTCGCCCGACAATGGGATTGGGCGTTTCTTTCGTCGAGGGTATGAACGTAGGAAGGCCGTCTGTGCCGATCCTGTTAAACCATACCATGCCATTGTTGGCGATGTCCACCAGTCCGTCGTTGTTGAAGTCGGACAGGTAGATCTTCGTCTCCGTCTTATCCCAAGTTCGGCTGTAGCTGACGCCAGGGGAAACGAAAGGCAGCTCAACGGCAGCATCGGCATTGAGTGTCTTGCTTGAACTTGTTCCTCTGGAAAACTCCCCTATTCCCTTGATCATGCGACTTTTCGCAAATATGGGATTTCCTGTTTCACCAGAGAGGTTTTTCCTATAGCGAAGCCCATCCCGCGCTTGGAATAACTTATCAGGTAACCCGTCTCCGTCAATGTCTATTAGTGCTACCTTTCCAAAGTTCTCATTCTTCGAATGTATGTATGACGCTCCGACATTCACGGTGGCAACACTTACGCCAAATCCGACGAGCAGGCCACCACCCAAGGTCCTTCCTTTGGAGTATCCTCCACCAAGCATGCTCAACTCGTTGCTGAATCCGTTTATGGCTTTTTGCAATGGGGGTAAATGTTCGTGCTTACTGTCTGCCTCCGATGTCCACGACTCCGCCTTTCCAAACATTCCGCCCTTAACATCATCATAGTATTCAAACCCTTGTGCGGCCACCCTTGCCCCCTTAGCGTCGAGTTGCACGATACTATCTAGCAGCGTCTTGGCAAATGGGCCTTCGCGGTGATGCAGCGCATAGCTGCGTACGGACTCGTTGTTGAACGTAATGTTTACGCGTTGCAGCAGGCGGTCGTCGCGTTGCAACACACCCAGGCGGCCGCTGCTCATGGCATCCTTGCGCGCCGTGGGGGCGTATTCGAAGTTCACGGCGTAAGCTCCCGCTTCGTCGTCGTGTCCCGTATAGCGATAGGACTTGGGATAGAGAGTGTTGTCACAGTGTTCGTATGTATACGAAACGAAGTTGCCGTGGGTGTCCACCGTTCGATAAAGTGCCCAACGCACGATGTTCCCTGCGGCATCCTTGATTACGGCGTTGTCTACTATCTTACCACCAATGCCGCCAAAGTAGGATGTGGTGCCATCTTTGGAAGTTACTTCCCACGTGTAGTCCGTGGGCAAGTCGCCCCTGCGGATGATGCGCGCAAAGCCGCCCTCAACCAGCGGTTTAAAACGCTTATCCTTTGCCCGGCCTGGCAGTTCGGCTGTACGATAAGTGCGGTCGCCCAGTTTCGTTCCCATCAGCAGGTAGCTCTCACTCTCATGCTCGATGTCGAAACGTGGCACACCCCAGCGCGTCTCAATGTCCACACTTTGCACGGGCAGGCTCCAACCATAACCCACGTACGACGACCCACCATCGCTGCCATACTGCAAACCCACGGAGGGTTGCATGCTGCCGCGCCCTTTGGGCAACTCGAAGGTGTAGCCCAGCGATGCCGTTCCACTTTGGTTGGGCGTGGGCGCATTCACCGTGGTTATGCCCGCTGCGGGGTCGGCGGCTTTCAGTTCGGCAATACCCGTTGGCACATAGTTCTGCGTTTCGGGACTCTCAGGCACCTTGATGATGCCGTTTATCACGTCGGTGAAGTGCGAGGTCTCGGCCATCACCACTTCCCTTTCCCTATCCAAGGCCTTATGGCGAAGCATCGTCCACTTGCCTTGCAGCTCGTCATAATAATAGGTGTGTATGTCCTCCGCCGTGTAGCCCTTCGGGATGAGCGCGCTATCATAGGGCACGGTGATGGTTGCAGGCGCATGCACGAAATGCTCGCCGTGAGGCAACAGGCGGTAGCCTGCCACACCACCTTTCAACGATGCGGAAACGGGCACATCCCTATCGCCCGTAACATTCACCATGCCTGCTGGCAGGTGGGGCAGTTCGCCCTTACCCAGTGGCGTTACGCTCAACAACCTGGCCCGTTCCATACTACCACTCGGAACATGCAGCTGGGCACGCCCCAGATGCAGCGAGTCGGCCGTATCGCGTGCGAAGAGTTTGCTCACTGTACGACGTCGGAAACTGCGCAAGCGCGATAGGTCCTTGTTGGTTGCCCTACCCTGCACCTTACGCGTAACAAGCGTGCCGCCAATGCCATTCTTGGCATTCCATACTACCGAACCTTTGTCGGCCTTTTGTTCGGCATGATGTGTAACCTGCCGTTTTACTTCTCCTTGTGCGTCCATGCCGCGTGAAGTACGCCTACCATCGTTACAAGATGCGAGCGACAGTAGAGCTATGGCCGTTGCCAACGTGATGTGTATCAATCTTTTCATGTGCATTTCAGGTTTAGTCGTTCCGTGTATGGGCTATCTTCTTATAATCTTGACACTTCGCTTAGCCTCTCCGCTCCGCATCTCTAATATGTATACGCCCACGATAGGCAGGTATAGGCGGGTGGCATGGTAGCTGTCAGGTTCGCGAACCTCGGTTTGCAACAGCGCCCCATCGGGCGCATGGAGGAATAGCGCGAGCGGAGCGGTCTCCGTCAATTCAACGCGTACATCTATGTTGCCGTCACGAGTAGGGTTGGGCGACACCTCGTAGCGTGCGAAACCATCGCTCGTTGCAGTGGTTACGTTCAGCGTGCGCAGCGTAGAGCAACCATCGTCATTGGTTAGTTCAACAAGATATTCCCCATCTTCTTCAAGCGTTACACGTCTACCTTCTAGATACTTCCCAGCAGGAGTCTTCCAACGACAGGCGTAGTTGCCTTTCGTTTCCAAGTGATAGTCGCGTTCAGCCCCCTGGGCAAAGCTAACGTCCTCCAAGTCGGGAACGTCAGCCAGGTCGGCATTGTGCAACGTTACCTCGCTGCATAGCGATTTACCGCTACTATCGTATGCCACGATGACATACTTGCCTTGCGTTAGCGAGGGAACGGTTACGATGCTGTCCGCCGTAGCATGTACGCATACAGCCTTGCCGTCGACACTTGCCGTTAGGCGATATGGGGGTGTGCCGCCCGTGAGCAGTACGCGCAGAGCACCCTTCGCGCCAGTGGAGCAACGTGGCTGTTCCACGTCGATGGTAGAGAAGAAGTCCTTGGCCGCGCGAAATGTGAAGACACTTTCGCCCACGCCGGCACTTATGCCCATGAACGTAACGCTGTCCGCCTGCCCCATGTGTGCCTTATAATATCTAAGTTGCCCGACGGGAAACTTACCCGTTCCGCTATTGTCTACGGCCAGATAATAACTTTCGCCCTCGCCGAGCGGTTCCAGTTGCCTGATGCTCCGCGTGTCGAGGGTCAAAGTCATGCCCGCCACAGGTGTCCCCGTAGTGGTTGCCGCCCATCGCCGCCGCATCCATTTGCCGTTTCCCCTATCTGCCGCGAAAGCAAGCCGTTTGGCATTGTCGCCCCAAAGGTAGCTCGCGCCCTCGCCGATGGCCTTGGCCGTCACGCGAACAGCCGCTTCGCCCTCAGCACTTTGGCCTGTCGCCTGGTACAGGCACGACGTACTGTCGCCGATAATGCCAGCCACACGGTGGTTGTAGGCTTTAAGGCGGTAGTAGTTTCGTACGACCATGCCCTTAGAGTTGAAGTACGAATGGTTCAGCGTAATGCCATGACGCAAGGCCATTGCACTTTCAACACGCATGCGTTCTGTGGCCGAAAGTGCACGAGGATACACCGCATACTCCGCCATACCCTCTTTCATCGCCCTTATGGGCAATCGTTCCTTAGTGGTTCCGCCCACGGCCAGCGTGCCACGTATGCCATTGGCGGCAGAACTGACGTAGGTGTACAGTCGCAGAGGCGGCAGCGTGTCGCGCCCCGCATAGTTCATGAAAGTGCCACGGGCCAGGTCGGCCGTGCGCGCTGTGGTCTGCACCAGCTGTGTCTGTCCGCCCTGCGCGCCCACATGCCAAAGCAGTTGCTCGCCGCCCTGCCTCGCCTTACCCACGCCAACGAAGGTCATTCCGCTATTGGCGGCAAGCTGCATGGGCGCATTGTCATTTCCAAAGCCCCACTTTACATAGCCCATTACACCGCCGGGAGCATGCTGCGGTGTATGCTTTTGTATCTGTGCCTGCACCCTACTTGTCGTAAGGAGCAGCGTGCACAATAGTGGAACGAACGTTGCCACATGGCCGTATCTGAACTGTATCATGGTTGTTTGTTTTTATTGAGAGGTATGGTATAGCCCACTGTCAGCAGGAACAGGTGACTGTTGTTCCTTGCTGTGGCATAGCCGTAGGGGTTGTCTTTGGTTTGTATGAGGTCGGTTAGCCCATAAGCATATTGCAGATAGGCCTCAATGCCATTCTTGAACGACGAGTAGCCCACTTTGATGAGGGGCATGGCCTGCACCCTTGCCCGAAGCGTTTCTCTCAGGTGTGCCTGCGTCAGCTCGTCGGCCGAGGCGAACATCGCAGGACGGTCGCTCGTGAAGTCGATACCACCAGGATTAAGTGGAATGGCTAGCCCAACGCCCACACCCATGTAAAGGTTTCCAAGAAGATAGAGCCGCGCGGCAAGCTGCGGCATGAGGACATGATAGCGGAAGTTCGTCTCCTCGTTCACGTTGCCTGCCAGCTTATGCTCTTTCAGCGTCGATGCAAGCCAAGTGTAATCCGTTGCAAGCTCCATTCCCAATCGGTTACGGCGCAATAACGCAAAAACGCCTATCGTGGGTACTGTGGCCCCACACGCTTCCAACGTGTAACGCGGACGGATGTTACCCTCTTCAACCATTGCACCGAGATTGTTGATGACGGCATAGCCCGCACCTGCCCTGATGCCGATGCGCGATTGATTATACCCCTTGTATCGCATGGTTATCCGTTTCCTCGGATCGCGTGCCGATTTAGGTTGTCGGGTCTTCTCCGCAGGGGTGTTCTCCTCTGCGGCTGGTTTGGTCTGTTGCTCCGTCTTTGGCTCCGTTGGTTGGTCGGGTTGTTGTTGCGTTTGCTGTTCCACAGGTTGTTCGGTTGGTCCAACCCTCGTTTGTGGCGCATCCTTTACACCCTCGTCTTCTGCTGTGGCGTACTTTTCCTCCTTCTTTGGGGTTGTTGGCTCTGTGTTAGTACGTCTCTTTATGCCCTTTCTCCCAGCATCTCGCCTTGTACGTAAGCCACTTCCCTTGGGACAAGTTCTCCCAGAGGCATGTTGCGGTGCGGCTTTTGTCGGGACTGTTTCCTGGTGCGTTGGTGGGGGTATGGGGTCTTCTGTTGTTTTGCGTTTGCAGAGTCTGAAACACAACAACAGGGCAAGCACAATGGCCAAAAGGGCGACGGCACGCCGCATATTGCGTTGGTTATTGGAGCTAGGGTTATTCATGTGTATGCAAAGATAGATAGTAATATTATAAGGAACGCGCGCGTACGCGCGAGAGAAACAAGCGAGTAAATATGCAACAACGGTTTATCTTTTTACGATACAGCGGTTCAGCGCAGGCCTCACTTAATGTCGATCACATACGCAACCGTAAGCTCTGCCTGCCAGTTGTGGTTGGCGCATTCCACCCAGTTAAAGGTGTTGGTCTCGGTCTTGATGGTACTCCCCAAACTGTAATGAAAGCGCAAGTCGATGCAGATGCCCGAATGGAAGTCGTAGCCCACGCCTCCGCCAAGTGCAGCGTCGGGGCGTCCTTTTAGCTTACTTCGCATCACCCGTTCCGTCTCCTCCACGCTTGGGTACTTCCACTTCTTAAACTTTGCATCCTCTTGGTTTCCCTTATAGCTTAGGTTTTCGGGCGAAAGGTTCGCTCCAAGGCGTCCGCCCAGCGACACATGCCACGTGTTTCGCTCCTTGAAAGGATAGAGGTTGAAGTAGGCTGCCACGCCCAGATGGTGGTAACGCGCGGAGAGCGTATAGTTCAGCTCGTCCCTATCATCGTACCTAACACGTGCCGTGCGGTTATAATAAACGATGCCTGCCTCCACGCCCCACAGGTTTCCCTGCGGCTTATACAGAAAGAACAGCTCGGCGCATGGCACAAACAGCACGCGTTTCCGTAAAGAATAGTTGGAATAATAGTCCTCGCTCACCAATATCCGGTCGACGTTGGAATTAGAACTGATGCCTCCGCCAAGCCGCAGGCCTGCGTGGAAATTGGCGTCTTGTGCAGATAAGGGCTGACAAGCGCAACAAAGCAAAATCGCAACAAATATAATTGCTTTCATGGCTCAATGTGTTTTCGTGTATTGTTTATGTTTATGAGACAGATGTCTCTACGGCTACAAATGTAAGAAAAATAAAACAAACAACAAAATGAGGATGCATTTATTTTTTACACATCCTCATTTTGCATTGTCGGTATCGCTCTTGGCGGCTACACGCACGGCAAACCTGCGGTGTTTTTACATATCTCTTCCTTAAAAACTAACCGCAGTTTCTGCACCTCAACTTATAAAGCACACTTGTCCCATTTGATTACAATCTCTTCTTTTCAGAATTTCCTGCCCCAGTACCCTTGTATCTGGACCGAGAAGCATTAAAATGATATGAAAGCGTCACCTTCACCATACGCGTATCGAAAGTGTTTTCCTGCAACAATTGCATTTGATTGCTGTATACGAGGGTGCCCGACTTTTGTAGATGAAAAAGGTCTTTGCCTTCTATTTTCAAGACTATGCTTTCCTTTAAGAAAGACTTGGTTAAGCCCACGTCCAAACCAAACACATTACGCGTGAAATACATATTCTGATAGTGGCCCTTAGATTGATAGTTCACATCAACGTTGGCCATCACCTTCCCAGGAAGTTTCAAAATGTTGGCCCACTGCACATTCAACACAGGCTTGTCCATGTTGAAAGTACCCATCATGGTATTCAACGCAAGCCACTGTTTGCGAACCCCAACGGCCAGGCGTGGGTTCCAAAATCCCAAAGAAGGAGCCGCTGCCAGCATAATCGTCAAACTTTTAATGCTGTTCAGATTCTTATACTTCACTTTTGTAATAGATGTGTTTCCCGGCATCTGCTCTGCCCAGTAGATAATCGCATCACGCTCATCTTGCCAGCTTACCATCGCCTGAACATATTTCCATTCGGCCGCGGCCGTAACGTCATGAACATGTTCACTACTCAGACTGGGATTTCCCGACTGCATAGAGAAACGGTTGATGTATATGACATTGTTCGACAACTGACGATAAGTGGGACGCTTGGTCTTAACAGAATAGCCAATGTTAAGGCGCACCTTACCTAGTTTGGCCATCAGTGAAAGACTTGGAAACATGTTGTTGAAGTTGCGACTTTGAAGAGGCATGTAAAGCCCATCCTCATAATACTTGAACGACACGTGCTCAAAACGAATACCTGCATTCAACATGCCGAAAGGCAATCCATACTGATATTCAAGGAATGGGCTGATTTGAGTTTCTTTGAGCCGACTGGCCGAATTCGACAGGATGTCTGTGCGGTCGATTGTGTAATCATCATGGCGGTTGTTGGCAATAACTTCCACACCACCCTTAAACATACCCTTAAACAACTGATGACCTAAAATCAGTTTGGCAGCAACCAAATTGTTACGTACATCACTTATGGATGTCAATTTCCTAGAATCATAGGCGGCACTCGTTTCATCACTGTGCTGCGTGTTTTTGTCGTGATTGAAAAGGTAGTCGACATTCAAGTTTACCAATGCCTTGCCGAACATACCATTATAATAGGCATTCAACTGGTGCGTAGGTCGATTGTCGTACCCCGTCCAAGCATGGGTAGACAGTTCATCGTATGGCAGACCGTTGGCAGTTACGCGAGTACCCGTAAGCATGTCTGAATGGTGGCAGGCATTAAAACCCACAATGTACTTAAATCCCAAAGAATGTGCCTTTGATATCGTGTAGTCCAAACCAACTGTCAAGTCGTGGTTGTTGTTCTGAACGCGATTCTTTAACTCATTTTTCTGCTGCCACAAAGGTTCAGCGTATATCGTCTGCTCTAAATCGCCTTTTTGTAGCACTTCATCGTGCGTCCATTTATATTGGCCGAAGGCATAAAGTCCCTTACTATTAAAAGAAAGGTCTACCAGGCTAGAACAATCCGTGTTCTCCGAACGGGCATAAGTACCCACGAAACCTATTCCCATTCCTTCGCCCTTAGGTTTCAGAAGCCTGATCTTAACTATCGCCCTCACGTCAGAAGGGTATTCCGGGCCAGGGTCCTGAATAACCTCAACGTCCTTTAATTGGCGAGAGTCGATACGGCTCAGTTCATTCAGGTTCCTCACCTGACGCCCATTGACATACACTAGGGGACTGCCCTTGCCGAAGACGTTAATGCCTTCACTGGTCAACACCATGCCAGGAACATACCTAAGTACATCCACAACAGTACCAGCCAAACCAAGAGGCGTCTCAGCCACATGGGTTATAAGGCCCTCCTTGCCCATAGCATAGGGAGAACGATTGCCCTTAACCATAACCGTACCAAGCATCTTCACGTCTTGTTGGAGGATTACTTCGCCCAAAGACGGGGCAGAAGGCAACGTCTTGGGGATATAGCCAACAACACTCACACGAATAACACTCTCCTCTGCCGGCTCAGCAAGGCGGAACTCACCATTTTTGCCAGAAACAGCACCAGATATGAATGTACTATCGCTGGCTCGCAAGAGCATCACATTGGCATACTCGATAGCATGGTGCTCTTCATCCACGACGTTGCCGGTAATTTCTTGAGCTGATATTGCTGTCGCTATGCATAACCATAGCGTAATTAACACTTGTAACCTTTTCATGTTCTCACTTCTTTAATTATTTTATTCTTAATTTCGTAGACTTTATCCATCTGCCTGATGATAGACATACGATGGGAAAGTACAATAAGCGTAGTATCTCTTGATATTTCCGATAAGAAACTATTGATACATTGTTCAGTTTCTTGATCTAAAGCACTCGTTGCTTCGTCAAGTATGATTATTTTTGGCCTTCGAATAAGGGCTCTGGCTATTGCTATGCGCTGTCGCTGACCTCCCGAAAGACTTATTCCATTCTCACCTATTACAGTATCATATCCATCTGGAAGCTTTTCTATAAAATCATGGGCACACGCACAACGAGCTGCAGCAATAATCTCTTCATCAACTTTGTCAGTATCAGGGTACATGATATTATCTTTTATACTACCAGAAAATAATTCAATGCTCTGAGACACGACACCGAAGAGTTTACGGTAATCTTTCAAGGAGAACTTGGTGACATCAACGCCATCAAGGAGTATTGTCCCTGATATAGGCTGATAGAATCTAAGAAGTAACTGAACCAATGTGGATTTACCACCTCCACTTTCGCCTATAATACCAACACGTTCACCTACATGGATTGCCAAGTTCACCTCATTAAGAACAATTTCTGGCCTTGATTCATAGGCAAAACAAACATTATCAAATAATAATTTATGGAGACCATCGGGTAAAAACCTGCCCAACTCATTCTCCTCCTTAACATCAAGCAAGTTACGAAAAGTCACAACGACACCAAGCGTATGCATAATAGATGCAAAAATTGAAGATATACCAGAAATTGCGTTGACAATAAATATTGTGCACATGATAAACTCGAAAAGTTTACCTGCAGTCATTTTTGATTGTTGAATCAAATATATAGCATAAAGCATTATCAAAAATAGCCCTACAAGTAAAAGACAGGATATTGCAAACTGGAGCAGCGTTCCTGTAAATGAAGCCGCAACAGATTTCCTCCTGATCTCGTACATGACACCATTATATTTATTTTCTTCACGCTCTTCACTACAAAAACTCTTAATGACCCGAATAAGCATAAAATCCTCAGCAAGTATATGATTAGCCTCCGCATAGTTGTTGTAAGCCTCTCTTGATAGCTCTTTGATTTTATCACCTAAAATTAGCGATATTTTCAAAATAAGTGGAAACGTAAGTAGGAGCAGTAAAGTAAGTTTAAAATTAACAATAAACAAATCACATAGGCAAAAGATGATAATCAGCGGATGAAAGATTAACTGGCCTACTTGATCTGAAAATAAACGTTTCAACGATTGAATATCATTATTCAACCGACTTGACAGACTTCCCACTTGAGCTTTATCAAAAAAAGATATAGGATAACGTATAATCTTTGAAAACAGCAACTGAATAATCTCCACAGTCGTTTTTTCTGCAAACACCAAAAAACAATAGCTCTTAATCATATTAAATAATGTATTCAAAAAGAATGCCGTAAAGAGTATACAGCAACAAAACAGAATACTTACGCCTATATCCTTACCTGAAAGCACATCGACAAGCCGCCCAATTAGATATGGGAGAGAAGCTTGAGATAATCCAGAACAAAGCACCAAGAATACTCCTATAATGAAGTATTTCCTGTTGCCAAGAATTGGCAATTTGAAACTCCGATATAGAAAGGAAAGGTCTTGTCGAAGAGCTTTAATCTTGTGCATAATTGGATATTTTGTTTATTCGTTGAAATACATCCGGGTGCTTAGAGAAAATGCTTTTAGTGAGGGTTTTGTTGGTTTTATGAAGTGCACTGACTAAATATTCTCTTTCGAAATGAATTACAGCAAACTTATCTGCATCATACTCCTGATGGCGTAGAAGACAACATAGTAACACACGAAAACAAAAACCTAATAACACAAGGCTGATAAAGCTCAATATCAACATTTGTAGGAGAGAGAGAGACTGTCCTATATATAAGTATAAAAGAACGCCGACAAAAACAATAAATGCAGCATCCCAGGAACTGCAGTAAAAATAATGATATTTTAAATGGTTACCCTTGATATGGCCTATCTCATGAAAAATTAATGCGGTCATCTCGTGTTTTGTAAGTTGTCCCATTACCGCAGAAGTAAGAATGATGTAGCTACAATAGCCTCTTTGAATTAAATGAGAATTAACGTCGTTGTTGTTATAATATAAAATCTTTACTGGTATATTTTCAGTTGAAAGGTATTTCTTAATCGGTTCTGGCAGGGAACACTCTTCAATATTGCCAAAATATTGTTCAGGAAAAGGGCTGTTCATCCGCTTTCTGCAAATAATATAATTCAGGACAAGCACAGAAAACACACCAACGAGAGTTGCTAGAAAAAAGGCATATTTCAAATCACAATATTTTGAAAGCACAGGTAGACCACCCGCTACTAAAATTGCTGTGATTACCTTTAACGCATGTATGATAAAGCTCCCATTAATCATGTTTACTTATTCTTAGAGTTATTGTACGTCAAAATTGCAGCTATGCAATCAAAACTAATACCAAGCACGACACGCAGCTCAGAAACGTCAAAATGGTGCTTCATATAGAATCCAAAATAGCCTTCGGGATTTTGTTGCATACAAAGAAACGAATAGGCTGACGTCATTGCGTCATTGCCTGCCGTACCCATACTTACAATTGACCTAAAAAGAGCATTTCCTGTTAATAGGTCATAGTTACGATAAGCTTCCAACAGACATCCCATGAGTAGGTCAATGTAATTATTCAAACTATCGAAAAGGGTAAAAAATTTCTTCCTGACTTCCGAAACCTTTTTACCATCAAATTCGCTTTGGATCAAATTGCACCTCTGAACAACATCATCATTGTTTATTAATGTGATTAGTGATCCACTGAATACCTTGAAAAGTTTGAAATGCAAAGAGGTAAGTTCGTCATTGCATTCAGTTTCGTCAATAGTTGAAAGCCTCCGAATTGTATCTGGGTCAAACCAAGCGAGGTTTTTAACACTTATACCATTCTGTTGCAACAAGCGATAAGTGTTAAAGATGATGATGGCGCACATCCCATCAACCTCGTCTCCATTAAGATAATCGAAAGTCCATCTTTGGAAGATTGAAAAATTACTATTCATTACATTTGCCCCTTTCTATACATATAGAAGCCATAATGGCTACCAATGTTGTATGATAATTGTTCCTAACAATGTTCTTATTACGAAGTTCCTTATTATCTACTTTTTCATCAAGTTTATCATTGTTCTTTCTAAAAGGCCCTATAATATAGCCCCCTTCTGTTTGCTGCTGCATTAAAATAGAATATACTTCCTCTCTATAGTCTTTAAGCGCATTTAAGTTGCACATGTTGATGATGTATTCACCTAGCAAATCAAAATCCTTGACAAGTAATTTAATCGAAGATAAAACAGGAAGATTTCTTATTGCTTTTTCCCTAAGCTCATTAGGAAGATTGTAACTCCCGAAATCAGTCGCATAGAAAATGGAATGTGTAAAGGCATATTCTTCACTAACTCCCCAGTTTAAAACATCATAGCTAGACGCTAGGATAGTCTTAAACACGCTCTGCTCCATTTTATCTCTTATGTTTGTGCCTGTATATCTTTTGGTCTGACTTATAGTGAATTCTATATCAAGAAGTCTATAAGGAAGTAATTCTGGAGTTATATTATATGCTTTTTCATGAGAATTCTTCACTAACTCTTCAAGGATAGAGTTATTATTGTAAGTAAGATAATATATAATAGGTGCTGCTGACACTCTATAAAATCTGAGATCTAACAAAAGATGCTCATAATATGCAGGGTTTTCGATGATTGTTTTAGAAAACCCAAACAATTTATTTAGGATATCAACAGTACTGGTAGCAAGAAACTTATGATGACGCTGCCCTAAAAGCAAAGCTAATTGGAGTTCAGCGAACATCTTTTTTATATTCAAGTCCGTATCATCTAACAAAGGATTGAAAAAATCCCTATTATCATATATCCATTTTAAAGCCTTATCCAACATCAGAATTCCATTTTTCTTGGTTAATTTACATCTATAGTGAGGATAAACCTCACTATAGACTATTTAATTAATTGATAATTATGGCTTTAATAAAAAATAGTGTCCAATCAACAACTATTAGATTCTACATCTTTACCAATAGCCACAAAAACATTGTTCAAGTTACTTGTAAACAAGTACATAACCATCACCAAAGAGACATCCCCATTCTTCTGGACGTTCCTCTGCATTATTTTTTACAAAATTCTGTGCACCTGCAAGCAGGTTCTTCTCGCTGACAACGTCAGGCTTAGTCATTTTCAACTTCTTCATTTTCTTGTTTTTTAAAAGTTTAATATAATAGGTTTGGGGATTCTCATTGCATGCGGAGTCTCCCTCTACTCGAGTAGTATATATCCCTGAAATTCGGCATTTAATATCCAATCATATAACATGGATAGCGTTTGTCAATTATTAATATCGCGACATAAAAACATTTTAAGTTTACGCTACAAATTGACATTGAACAACAATCTACTTTTTTCTTTTTGCAAATATAAGATGATTATCATACACCACAAAATATTACATCTATTTTTTTACACATTGTGTTATCTTAACGCCTTTTAGCGATACATATTTTTCACCCATAAAGGAATATTTATTGCAGAAAAACGCTTCAGCCGACATTTTGAGCGATTAAGCTGAGAATAAGAAAAGAAAGTTGCTGTGGTTCTCGTATAGATGGAATAAACATAAATAAAGCTGAACAGTTGTTTTGTACACCATGCATGGTAATCCGCCAAAATACACACCGAATCCACTTATTACCTTATCCGCCCATCAGTCAATGTAACCTTTTCAGCAAGATTTTTAACACTAAGAGTGCCTTCGTAATCCACCAACCGCCCATCCGACCGCAAAAATTCGATTCTCGCGAAGGTTCGTTTTGATGCAAAAAGGGGTTGCATGTAAATGCAGGCAAAATGAATGCGCATTGCATAAAACCGCAACTTGCACCAGGTTTTGGGCCATTTGCAGCAAAATGAAGTGCGTTTTGGTGCTAAATACAATGCAATATGCCGCTAAACGCAGTGCGTTTTGATGCTAAATGCAGTGCGTTTTGGTGCTAAACGCAAGGTAAAATGGTGCAAAATGCAGTGCATTTTGCTGCAAAATGCGAGACGAAACGCATAAAAATTCACTGCAAAGAGGTGGGTAAAACCCCTTTAAACCATTAAAAACATGGGGTAAAGTGGGCAAAAAGCACTTAAAAAAGGGGGATTTTAGGGGCTAAAAGTAGGTAATTGGGGTTGAAAAAATTACCCGATGGCAAGCAACTAGAAAGGCAAAACGGTGCAAAATGCAGGTTATTTTCTTAAAAACAGACAAGTAGAAGGGTGCGTAAGACTGAGAATAGTGGGTATTTTCCTACTTTTCAACCACTATTTTCTCTAGAATGGAGAGCCAGATAGAGGGTGTTTTGTAAAATATAAAGACACGAATTAACACCGCATTAAGTAGCCTTGCTGTTGCTTATACACTTCAATCCAAAAACAAAGTCCCAACTTTCAAACACCCAAAATGCGAGTTATGCAAAAGAATTTTGGTAAGTTTTGTAGTCAAACAGAATTGGATTTGGAAAGCCATAGA
>NZ_KV815092.1:14680-40754 GCF_001814145.1 Prevotella sp. HMSC073D09
CAAACAGAATTGGATTTGGAAAGCCATAGATACACCGTAAGCAAACCAAAGTGTTGCTTTTTCCCTACGTAAGGGCTTGTTGATGCCATGCGATGCACATCTTGCGAGCTTCTACCAACAATTTTCCAAAAGCAATTCTGTTTGGCTATAAAATTCTGCACTTATGCCTTTTCACCCGTTTAAAGTTCGCTCTTCACTGGATTTTGCCTCTATCTGTGCAGCTTCCCCTTGCTCTTTGAGCTGCATTGCACACCATGCCCCAACAAGATTTACAGGGAAATCTGCACAGATAAAGTCTAAAAAAATACAGTGGAGGTAACTTTTAGAACCTGTCTTTAATGATTTTGCACTTGCTGGTTGACTCTACACCTCACCCTCTTTATACTAAAAAAGAATAAACAAGGCTGTAAAGGGGCGATAAGAACAATTATTTTTGTAATTTTGTAGACCGTGAAATGATTGTTGGCAAAAGGATGCCGATACCGCGTTGTTGCCCAAACAACGTCCTTATGCAATAGGGGCGGAGCGGTAAACAGGCATCTAAGACAAACGCCGACACCACAACAAAAGCACCTACCCCACAATGGACAGAACATTCCACCAATGCGTTTCCCCCGCATCGGCCTGCGGCATACTTGCCTTCGCGCTGCTTGCGCTATACATGTTTTGGACGAAAAGCGCCCTGGTTGGATGTTTGTTGGCCGCCGTGGTGGTGCTAATGATAGAACGAGTTGTGCACACCACATACGAGTTTCGCCGCAACGACGGCGACGAAGAGATGCTGTATATCGACAACGGACGTTTCTCAAAAACAAGACAGATACGCGTTAACGACATCGTTTCGTGCCGCAAGATGTCTACGGGATTCGGACTTTCGCAATATGTGCTGCTGCAATGCGGACACAAACGGCTAGTGAGCGTGCAACCAGACAACGCCGACGCCTTTATCGACGAGATAAGGAAACGGCAAGCAACACCCAAATGATGAAATTAAAGAGCAAATACGCCCTCGTAGTTCTGTTGGCTTGGCTGATGGCCTTGCCTATGATGGGGCAAGTGGAAAAAGACGTTACTGACGACGATGACGAAACCGTGGCAGCGGTAGACACGCTGTCTGCCGACTCGCTTTTGGCCGACACGTTGGCCACTGACAGCCTGTTGCCGTGGCCCCAATCGGTGAGAGCACGCATAGACAGACTGGTACAAGCCGACCTGCTGCGCACTTCGCAATTGGGATTGATGGTTTACGACCTCGATGCCGACTCGGCCATATACTGTTTTAACGAACGTCAGACCATGCGCCCCGCTTCAACGATGAAGGTTATAACGGCCATTACCGCCCTTGACAAGCTGGGCGGTTCGCACCAGTTCAAAACAGAGTTGTGCTATACAGGCGCTATCGAGAACCGAACACTAACGGGTAACGTGTATTGCGTTGGGGGGATGGACCCGCGTTTCAACACCGACGACATGCACGCCTTTGTAGAAAGCCTGCAAAAGATGGGGGTAGACACCATTCGCGGCACGCTCTACGCCGACAAGTCGATGAAAACAACCGACCTTTTGGGCAAGGGTTGGTGCTGGGACGACGACAATCCGGTGCTCTCGGCATTGGTCTATGCACGTAAAGACGTGTTTATGGACCGCTTTATGCAAGAACTACGCAAGGCAGGCATCGTGCTAGACGCCTTCACCGCCACAGGTCAACGTCCGCAAGACGCCACTTGCATCTGCACACGCTTTCACACAATGGACCAAGTGCTGATGCGTATGATGAAAGAGAGCGACAACCTTTATGCCGAGGCCATGTTTTACCAGATTGCCGCCGCAACGGGAAACAAACCAGCCACGGCCAAAAATGCGGCACAAGTGGTGAAAAGGCTCATTGCCAAGCTAGGCCTTAATGTTGCCGATTACAAGGTGGCCGACGGGTCGGGCCTGTCGCTATACAACTATGTTTCGGCCGAACTGGAAGTAGCCATGTTGCGCTATGCCTTCCGCAATGCCAACATTTACCTGCACCTTTCGCCCTCGTTGCCCATCGCAGGCATAGACGGCACACTGAAATCGCGCATGAAAGGGGTGTTTACTCGTGGCAACGTGCGCGCCAAGACGGGTAGCGTTACGGGCGTGTTCTCGCTGGCAGGCTATTGCACAGCCGCCAACGGACATCGCCTTTGCTTTGCCATCATCAACCAAGGCGTTATGCGCGGCCGCAACGCACGTGCATTTCAAGACAAGGTTTGCACGGCCCTATGCCAACCCTAGCCCCAAACAACACTGATAACCATGTTTTAAAAACCAACATATCAATGGAAACAATAAAAGATTACGTAGAACAAATTATCCGCCTAACAGGCGTATCGGGTAACACCGTGCCCATTGTGCGCCACGTTTTGTTGGTGCTGGTCACCATATTGCTGGCTTGGGCGGCGGGCGCGCTTTGCCGTAAGATACTTATTCCCGTGGTGCACCGCATCACCAGCAAGACGAAAAGCAATTGGGACGACATCCTTTTTAACGACAATGTGCTGAAGACGGCAAGCCGAATTGTGCCTGCCATCGTGGTTTCGTGGCTCTTACCCTTAGTGTTCTTCCAATATGCCTGGGTGCACACCGCCTTAGAGAAACTCACGGCCATATATATTGTGGTGATGTCGGTAAGGCTTTTCATCGCCTTCATCAATTCGCTCAACCAGCTTAAACTATCTTCCAGTCCGGCCGTTCGCCAATATATCCGCACATTTTGCGGCGTATTGAAAGTTATTGTTATCTTTATCGCCGTGATTGTGGTGGTTGCTATTCTCTTCAACAAGAACCCGCTGTCGCTCATTGCAGGCCTTGGAGCAACCTCGGCCATACTGATGCTGGTATTTAAAGACACCATTGAGGGACTGGTTGCGGGCATTAGGCTTACCAGTAACGACATGGTGAGGAAGGGCGACTGGATAACGGTGCCTTCAACACCTGCTGATGGCGTTGTAGAAGACATTAGCCTGACCACCGTTAAAGTGCGAAACTTCGACAACACCACCGTTACCGTTCCGCCATTGGCATTGGTAAGTGGCTCGTTCCAGAACTGGCGAAGCATGCAAAAGGGTGCAGGCCGCCGTGTACAACGTCTGCTGTACGTAGATTTCAGGAGCGTTAAGCTGGTAGACGACGCCCTTAAAAGCTCGCTGCTTTCAAACAAGCTGCTCACCGAAGAACAGATGCAAGGCCAACAAGTAAACATCTCGCTCTTCCGTTTGTTCATCGAACAATATCTTACCAAGCGCGCCGAGGTAAACGAAGAGCAAACGTTGATGGTGAAACAGGTAGAGGCCACGCAATGCGGACTGCCCATAGAGTTCTATTTTTTTATTAAGAATGCACCCGACATTGACTACGAACACACATTGGCCGACATCATGGAGCATATATATGCCTATACCCATGCCTTCGGACTAACCATCTACCAGCAATACCCCGAACAATAAATGAGGCTGCGAGGGTATGAGGTTGTGAGTTCATTAGTTCATGAGGCTGTGAGGTTATGAGTTCATTAGCTCGTGAGTTCGTGAGGTTATAAGCCGATGAAGTTATGGGGCTGTAAGTTTGAAAGGCGGCCCATTCACTGGCCAACTCCTACAAGTAACTTTAAATCCAACACGCAAAAGCTCGTCAATGCGCAATTAGAAACAGCATACAACAAAACTAAAAAACAGAAGAACTCAACAACCAAGAAATTTAAATCAAGCAAAAACGGTGGTGAAGACAAGGCTTCGCCACCACCAAATATCAACATTAAAACTAATATCAACCATAACGCTTATGAAGAAAACACTACTCGCGGCACTGCTTTTGCTCGCCGCAAACGCTGCACAAGCACAGAAAACGGAGCAAGAAAAACAACTGCACGAGATGGACAGCACTGCTCGTATGCTCATTGCCGACGGCAAATTCGACAAGGCCATAGCGGCTTTCACAGACTACACCGCAAAGGTAAAGCACCTTCGTGGTGAGGCCGACACCATCTATATAGATGGTTTGGTGTTCCTGGGCAAGGCCTATTTCAGGGCCAAACGCCTGAGCAAGGCCGTAGAAACGGCTCAAAAGGTGGTAGACCTATACGGCAAACACTTCAACACCAAAGACAAACGGTATGCTTGGTACTTAGACAACCTTTCGCTATACCTATCGTCTAACGGACAACATAAGGAGGCTTTGGCCAACAGTAAGAAAGCATTGAAAATATACGAAGGGCTTTATACCAACGATAGGGACATGGCTTTGATACTTATTCACGCCGCCGAAAACTCGTTTTACGCAGGCAATAAGGCCGATGCCATCAATTTTCAGTTGCGCGCATTGGCCATTTACAAAGATCTCTTTGGGCAACATGCCCAAGAATACACCGACGAAGCCGAGTATCTGGTTACCTATTACGAGGGGAATAACCAGGGAGACAAGGCCCAAAGCCTAAGCGAAGAGTTGGAAAAGCTAAAAGAAGAGGCCAAGAAAGGCTATGGCGACTTGCCTGAACTGCCGAAACTTGAAACAGCCGAAGACTGCCGCAAGCATACCAAAGATGTTGAAAGATGCTGCCAATACTACCTATCCCATCGGTTTACTGCCCGCGATATGGAAGATGCAGCTAGGTTTATCATGGCTTGGGCGGTGCCGTCAGACCAAGTTACGATACCAATGGGGAAGAACGAATCCCAACTTCTAGCCAAAAAGGAATCGAACCCTTACTTGTTTAGCTATTATGCAGGCTACATTCTTTATGCCTTAGAGAACAAGGAAACCAAAGAAACAGAGGACGGATACGAGGCTGCGATGGTGGCAACACTGAACCATTACATCAACAACAAAGACCTTACGGGACCTGTACCCGCACTCGAAAAGTACGTAAAGCTGTATAAGAAAGATAAAGACAAGATGTTTGCACTTATACGAAAGAACTTCCCAAAGACCGAAAAGGAGGACAAAGAGAAGGAGAAGTAGCCTTCTTTGCGCCATGCCCTGCTCATTATCGTTTTTGCTTAAAGCCCACATCGTGACCACAACTCATCCCTTTTCCACCGCCCTACTCCATTGGTTTCAACGCCACGGCCGAAGTTTGCCGTGGCGCGAGACCAAAGATCCGTATGCCATTTGGCTTAGTGAGGTGATTTTACAGCAAACGAGAGTGAGCCAAGGCATGGCCTATTGGCAGCGATTTATGCGCAATTACCCCACGGTAAACGCTCTTGCCGCCGCCACCGAAGACGAAGTGTTGCGCCTTTGGCAAGGTTTGGGCTACTATTCGCGTGCCCGTAACCTGCACCAAGCGGCAAAACAGATTGCAGAATTGGGACATTTCCCCAACACCCACGAGGAAATCTCCAAGCTAAAAGGCGTTGGACCGTACACGTCGGCAGCCATTTCGTCCATCGCTTTCAACCTTCCAGTGGCGGTAGTAGATGGCAATGTGTATCGTGTTTTGGCGCGTTTCTTCGGCATCGACACGCCCATTAACTCCACCGAAGGCAAAAAACAGTTCGCCACCTTAGCCCAATCACTTTTGCCCCACCACGCTCCGGCACGCTACAACGAGGCCATCATGGACTTTGGGGCACTGCAATGCTTGCCCGTGAAGGGCGAAACAGGCAAGGTAAACGGGCACACAGTCGCGCCAAACGATACGCCAAGTTTCTGCAACAGCTGTCCGTTAAGTGGTCAATGCGTGGCTTTTGCGCAAGGTTTGGTGCGTTCGCTACCCGTAAAAACAAAGTCGCAAGCCCCCAAACAGCGCCGCATGGGCTACATATATATTAGGTGTGGGGGTGAAATTGCCATTCGAAAGCGGCCGGCGGGCGACATTTGGCAGGGCCTTTGGGAACCTTTGCTATACGAAGACGTAGTACTTTCAGGTGTACAAACACCCAAAACCTACAAGCGCGAGGGCACTAATAACCAGGAAAACTTCCCTTCGCCGCAGCTATTAGCGTGTATCGACCGCCTTTTTAAGGGCGAACAGGGCACCGAATCAACATCCATACCGCCCAACTCCCACCTACATTCCACCCTTTCACCCATAATCAAAGGGCCATATACATTCCGCCACATACTCACTCATCGCATCATCATGGCGCAATTTGCCGTTGTTGAAACAAGTGTTAGGCCCGATCTGCCGTCCGACTACATTTGGGTGAGCGAACAAGAACTGAACAAATACGCCATATCGCGCCTGTTCGAGCTGTTCTTAGAAAGGCTGAATAATGAAACGAAAGACAAGTGAAAAAGCCTATTAAGGGGAAAAGGCGGCTGCGCCCCTTAACTTATAAACCCATTCACTTACGAACTCGTAGAGTCGTAAACTGGTCTACTCGCCAACTTATCCACTCTTTAACTGGTCAACTTGTTTAGTCACCACCCCGTCAATACGCATTGTTAAAACGCAAGAGAGCGGGTGTTTTCTCATTCTTTTTATGTAACTTTGCACGCGTTTCCAATCACAAGGGAACGCGTTTAACAACACCTTTACCAATACCAAAAGAGAATTATAGAGTAAAAACAGAAACAAACAAAAAAGAATTACAAAACAATGAACCAACACTACGCCACAAATAGGCGCAAGCCTACCCATATTTCGTTTCGCGGACTTAACCACTACCGACAGGCATTTGCGTTAGTCGCACTTGCGTTTGCAACCTTGTTGCCCGTTCAAGCCAAACAAGTTACGGCCCGACAAGCCCTCGACATCGCGCGAAAATACGTCATGCCCGATCGCCAATCCATCGCATCGGCACAAACCCGAACTGGCAAACAACAACCCATTGAGCCCTTCTATGTGTTCAACGACAAGCAAGGCAAGGGTTTTGTCGTGGTTTCGGGCGACGATGCTATGGGCGAAATACTTGCCTATGGGGATAACGGAACGCTCGATACGCTGAATGCCAACCCTGGCGTAAAGTTTCTTTTGCAAGCCTATCGCGAACGCTTTGCACAGCTACAACAAGCACCTGCCACGGCGCAACCCGCCACTAGGGCAATGCCTACCTACAAAGCGGTTGCCCCATTGCTCACTTGTAAGTGGAATCAACTCGAACCTTACAACAAGAAAACGGGCTATCCCTACACCGGATGCGTGGCAACGGCCATTGCACAAGTAATGTATTACCACAAATGGCCCATACAAGGAAAGGGCGAAAACACCTACACGGTGAAACATTACAACACGGTGAAACATGCCGATTTCAGCAAATCATACTACGACTGGGCCAACATGAAAGACGAATACACATATTACGACCCAGGCACCCAAAGGGAAAAAGACGCCGTTGCAAAGCTAATGAGCGACGTAGGAATAGCCACAAACATGCAATACACCCCCTATTTGAGCGGTGCGCAAAACGAATCGGCCGATAAAGCCCTGCGAGAAAACTTTGATTACACTACGGCCTTTGTGAGCCGAAGCGACGAAGGACTGCCTGCTTTCACCGACATCGTACGCCAAGAACTAATTAATGGTTTCCCCGTTTACCTTTCGGGCAGTCAACGAGGAGGCAGAGGAGGGCACGCTTGGGTAACAGACGGTTTCAACGAGCAAGGACTTTTCCACATGAACTTTGGCTGGGGCGGTCAGGGCGATGCGTATTTCTCGCTCTCAACGCTATCGGTTGCACAATCAGGAAACGAGTTTGGCGGAAAGCCTATGACGTTCAGCTACGGCTTAATTGCCATATTGGCTCACCCCAACAAGCCAAACACCAGGCCAATAGACCATGCATTGCTGGCAAGCACGCCCAAACTGAAGTTCAATATTGGGGGAAGTTTAAGGCTTCCCCAAGGAAGTGGCAAGACATTTGCCGTTGGCAACATGCCGGCCGTTGAGATGAACGAATTCAATAACTACGGAAAGCCCTTCAAGGGCGACATCGGCGTGGGCATATTCGACATGAATGGCAAGCAGATAACTGTCTGTCCGTCGGACGATCACGCCACAGGTGGCTATACAAAACGCGTCTACGGGCAATATTCTAACGGAGAAATGGGTCGCGACTACACCAACCCGCAAACTGTGAAGATAAAGATAGACCTCTCAAAACTACACAATGGCTATTACCAACTGCTGCCCATGTGCATCCCGTTAGAAGAAAATGGCCGCTGGGGAGAATGGATACACATGCGACAAGCACCACGAATGGTGATTGAAATAGGCAACGGCAAGGTGCGTATTGTGGAGGAAGACTCGATCAATGCAGGTTTCCAACTAACCGAACAGCCGTCTAAACTTTGGCTAAAACCAGGAAACGAAGAAACCATCCATGTCCCCATAAGGAACAAAGGCGGGCTGGGATTCGGCTATTTCGCAAAGTTACAATTGCTCGATGCCAAGGGTAACGTGGCTTTTGAGGCGCAACGCACAAAGCCAATGGAGCTCGATGGTTTCCGTACAACATGGATGCCGTTTACCATCAACGTACCCAGCACCCTAAGCGAAGGCAAATACAGGATGAAGTTGGTGGTGATTAAGGAAACAAGCGCGGGCATCGACAACCCCGATGCCGAACGTTTCGATGTAGAAAAGCTATATGATAAGGAGGAAACTATCTTTACTGTGGCGTCGAATGTAACCCATATCGCTGGCACAACCACTGCCAACTACACCCTAACCAACAACGACGGCCACTCGTTAACGGTGCGTGGCATTGGGCTACAACGTGTAAGACTGTTCGACATCAACGGTTGTTTGCTTGGGAGTTCCCTTGCAACAGATGGTACAGAATTAAGCATTTCGCTCGCCAACCTTGTTTCGGGCGTATACCTCGTGCAAGTAATGGCCGACGGTCAAGTACATACTCACCGCCTATTAAAGCGATAACACACAAGACTTACCCCAAAGCAATCCGCTTATAAGATAAGGGTGTGCACCTACATAACAGGTGCACACCCTTATCTATATGTGGAGTAGATGACGAGCTGACAAGTAAACGAGTAGACAAGTTGACGAGTAAACAAGCAGATGAGTTGACGGGTTAACAAGTTAACAGGTGGACAAATGGGCAAGCTGACGAGCGAACGAGTTAAAAAGTAAACGATTTGACAAGGTTACGAGCTAACAAGTTGACAAGGTTACGAGCTAACAAGATGACAAGGTTGCGAGCTAACAGGTTGACAAGATTGTAAGCTAACAAGTTGACAAGGTTGTAAGCTAACAAGTTGACATGGTTGCAAGCTAACAAGTTAAGAGGCGCAGCCATTTTTTCACCCTTTCAACCTTTCACTTTTTCACCTTTACTAAGCCCTTTCACCTTTTCACCCTTTCACCTTTAAACGCCTCTCCTACTCCAACCCCATCTCCTTTTTCATGTTCTGAAACTCGTTCACAAAGTCGTGTTCAAGCGAGAAGAAAGGCATCAGCAGCGACTTAAAGTAGTCTTCAACGGCAGGCATTTCAGGCGTAATCACCGCATGGCGCCGAAAATGCAGATGCATTACGTTCGCATCCGTGTCGATAGTGTAAACCACAACACATGCGGCATACATGTTCACTTCATTAATAGTTCGCTGCAAACAGGCCACTTGGTCTATATCATCTAGGCTCGCCTCAGCCCAAGAAACGCGCATAATGTTAAAGTAACGTGTGCCGTGTATGGTCTGAATCCTAAAATCTTCGCCTTGAAAAGTAAAGTCGGCGAAGTTTTCCTCGTCCCTTTCAAAGGGGCAACCCAACGCCTTGCATATCTCCTCAATCATTTCAAGGGTACTCATTCCTACGTATTTGTTTTCCATTGTCATGTTCTTTCTATTAATCCTTATCGTCACAGCGTGTTCGTTATGCCCCTCCGCATCGTTCTCATACGGTCTACCTTCTGTCTCTTTCCCCGTTTCTCGCCACTCAGTCAGTCGTCCAGCCATTTTAAAACAAGGCTCGTTCCTGGTATACGAAAGCCACACAGCAGGATATTCGGTGGCGATTTCTCCACGCTCCACCCCACGTTCGCCTTTATGTCTGAGCCGTCTGAGCCAAACATACGCGGCAACAAGGATTATTATGTACAATAGTCTTTCCATCCGTTAGTGTGTTTACATGTTGCATGGCTTTTCAAAAGCATCTCCCAGTGGCAACGATTATTACACTGCAAATATACGAATTGTTTTTATTTACACAAATTAAAACCACATTTATTATGCCCACCTACAATAAAATAAACCGCTTTGCGTAGATACTTACATAGTTATTACCAATACACTTAGTAAAGATGGCAGACAAAAACACGACCAATCCTGTAAGCTGGAAAAGGTTACTGATATTCTTTATCATAGCAACAGCAGTATCAAACCTATTTAGATTTGATGTTTTCAACATTCATCCAGCGATACTAAAGCTGCCAGCATGGCTCTCCATCCTCGTATTCGCACTGCTTCACCCTAGTGGTGTACTTTTAGCCACCTTCATTGTTACGCCCTTTTTGAGGAAAGGACGAAGGGTAGAAATGTCATTATTCGGCACTTCCAAGCAGAAATCGCTATTGATGTGCGCCATCCCAATCGTACTACTTACCGCGATAGGCGTTAATAACGACTACAAACTTGAAAACCACATCTACGCGTTTGTCGCCATCATTGGCACCATAGTCTACTGCATTGAGGAAGAATATGGCTGGCGAGGGTATCTGCAAGAGGAACTGAAAGGCCTTAAACCCTGGGCGAAGTACTTAATAATTGGGGGCCTCTGGTACGTGTGGCATCTTTCATTCGTGCACGACAGGTCTATTGTACACAACCTAACCTTCTTATCTTTGCTTATTTTTGGCAGCTGGGGAATAGGCAAAATCGCCGAAACAACAAAGTCTGTATTAGCCTCCGCCTGTTTCCACCTCATCGTACAGATAATGATGCTCAATTCATTATTCAGACATAGCCTAGATAATACCACCAAATTTGTTATCTTTGTGGTTTGTGTTGGTGCGTGGTTCATGATATTTTTCAAGTGGAACAAAACGCGCAACACCAGCAACTAAACCGATATACGCTCATTTTACAAACCATACGTTTAGTGCAATGCAATATTTGGGCAACGTACTTCAACAAATTTAAAACATAGAAACTTATGCTATCAGAAAAAATCAAAACCTTTTGTAAAGAGAAAGGCTGGTGGAATGATGACTATACGGTAGAGTATGCCGACGCACTAAGGAAACTGAACATAGACCTAACCACGGATTTTGCAACATTCTTCTTGCATGTAGAAGACAGTCCCACCTTTTATGGCAGACATCAAGAACTTTACCAAATATGTTGGTTCGCAATAAATACAAATTACGAACTTGCTATTACATCTGCCCACAACGCACTTGAATTGCCCAACGAGTACATTCCACTCGACAGTTTTGAGGGAGAAAGCGGCTTTTTCTACAATCGTTCAACAGGAGAGGTTTTAGAAATTGAACTTGGACAAAAGCTTATCGACTTTCAAAAGGGAGAATTACAACCCCAATGGCACGACTTTAACTCATTCGTAGAGTGGTTTTTCGAAATTCCCTAAATGCCTGTCGGGGGATAAAATGCCAGTCATTTGAGTACCACTAAGGCTCAAATGCCTGGTTTTTCTATAAATAAACAAGACGGTAACCAACAGACACACGAACTTAACAACCCATATAACTAATAAACTTGCAAACTTAATCACTCAACAACTCATAAACTTACACCCTCATAAACTCACAAACCCAAAACTTAAAAAACATAAAAATACTTTACAAAACACATCCTATTCACCACCCACTTCTAGCGAAAATAAGGGTGTTTAATCGGGCTATTTGACGCATTTTGCAAGCTTGCAGGCTTCGTTTCTAGTCCATTTTTGAGAAAATCAGCCGCATTTTGCACCATTTAGCCTTTCTAGTTTGGTTGTCAGCTCATTATTTTTTGCGCCCAATTACTCGCTTTTAGCCCCTAAAAACCCACTTTTTAACGACTATTTTCCCCTTTTTAGCCATGTTCTTAGTGGTTCTAAGGGGTTGTATTTATACCATTGCGGTGTATTTTTATGCTTTTCGCCTTGCGTTTAGCACCATTTTGCCTTGCGTTTAGCACCAAAACGTACTGCATTTAGCACCAAATCGCACTGCATTTAGCACCAAAACGCACTGCATTTAGCATCAAAACGCACTGCATTTAGCACCAAATCGCCCCAAAACTGGTGCAAATGGTGGCCTTTTAAAATAAATATTCATTTTGCCGCATGCACAAACTAACCCCTTTTTGCATCAGAACAAACCTTCGCAAGAATCGATTTTTTGCGGTCGGTCGGACGATTGGTGACCAAAAAGGGCACTCATAATGTTAAAATTCGTACTGAAAAGAAGACAAATTTCGATTAAGATTTCTACGTAACCAATCTACTTGATACCCTACCCCAATCGTTATTTAAATTAAATACTATGAGAAAAGTGCATAATTATTTTTGTGTTTTCCTGTTTTTAAATTAACTTTGTGGCCAATATAACTAAAAATTACGTAGGTTTTGCATTTAGATAATAAAATATTTTCTAATAAGGCGCAAGCAAACACAAAACGACTAATAATTTCTTTTGTGTTGATTGCCCTATTTACAGCATATACTATGGCGCAGAATTCTAATCCTATCCAACGCTTGGTGGGCTTTCCCACAGAAGAGCAAGGTTTCGATAAAGGCGTATCGGCCTGCTATTGTGGCGTTATTAACGGCTACTTATACATTGCAGGAGGTTGCAACTTCCCCGACAAGCCTGTGGCAGAGGGTGGCAAAAAGCGGTTTTACAAGGCCATTTATGCCGCCAAACTAAATGCCGAGGGCGACCGCCTAGAATGGGAAACCGTTGGACAGATGCCCCAACCTGCGGCTTACGGCGTGAGTGTTACTTACGAGAACTCGCTGATTTTCGTAGGCGGCAACAACGAAACAGGCGGTCTTACCACCGCCATTCGCTTGCGCCCCACTGCCACGGGCATGCAACAAGAGGCCTTACCCAGCCTACCCCACGCCTTAGACAACATGGCTGGCGCGGTGGTTGGCCACATATTATATGTGGTGGGGGGCAATTGCGAGGGTGTTGCCACACAAAAAGTGTGGTCGTTAGACCTTAAAAACACGGCGAAAGAGGGCTGGAAAGAAGAGCCATCCATACCAGGGATAGCCCGTGTTCAGCCTATTGCCGCTGCCTTAGCGGGCGACTTGCTGGGCGTTTGGGGTGGTTTTGCACCCAAAACAGACAGTAAGGCGGCGCAGTTGGCCATGAACGGCGCAAGCTACAACGCAGGTTGCGGCACATGGACCGCACTGCCCGTACCCACAGATGCCCTTGGCGAAGAAGTGTTTACGGGTGGAGCAACGGCCATTGCCACGCCACAGAAAGGCGTTGTGGTGGTTGGCGGCGTTAACAAAGACGTGTTTCTGGCAGCCATCAACAAATTGCCCGAAGGCTATTTGCTGCACGACCCCGAATGGTATCGCTTTAACAACAGGGTGTTGTGCTATCGCGACGGGACTTGGACGCAGCTACTTCAACATCCTTCTGTGGCCCGTGCAGGCTGCGCCCTTGCCTATTGGGATGGTTGGGTGTACGTTGTTGGCGGCGAATTGAAACCAGGTATTCGTACACCAGAGATAGTTAGGTTTCGTGTAGACTAGCAAACAGCTCTTGCCGAATGGGCTATAATGCCCTAGGATTGATGCCTTGGGCAGCACAAAGTTGGCCAACAGGTGAACTGCGAAGGGCTAATCGCGAGCCTTGGCATAGCTAAACCGGCCTATATTTAAATAAGGAATACTCACTACAAAGACGATTTACGCGTGCACGTACAGGGTTAACTTACCCCAACGGCGCACAACAATTAAACAAAACAACAAAAAGATGAAAGCGAATAAAAACTACCCTTGGATTGTGGTTGGGCTGTTATGGGTGGTGGCCCTGCTTAATTATATGGACCGCCAGATGCTCTCCACGATGCAAGGAGCGATAAAGGCCGACATCGAAGAATTGAAAACAGCCGAGGTTTTCGGCGCGTTAATGGCCGTCTTTATGTGGGTGTACGGCTGTTTCAGCCCCTTTGCAGGCGTTATAGCCGACAAACTTAGCCGCAAGTGGCTTGTGGTGGGCAGTCTTTTCGTATGGTCGGCCGTTACGCTTTCAATGGGTTTCGCCACCAATTTCGAAACGCTCTACGTTCTTCGCGCCCTTATGGGTGTTAGCGAAGCCCTCTACATACCCTCGGCCCTAGCACTCATCACCGATTGGCACACAGGCAAATCGCGTTCGTTGGCCATCGGTGTACACATGACGGGCTTATACGTGGGACAAGGCTTGGGCGGCTTTGGCGCTAACTTAGCCCATCACTTCTCGTGGCATCAAACCTTTTTCGCACTCGGTTTGATTGGCGTTCTCTATTCGTTGTTGCTGATGTTCTTGCTCCACGAAAACCCCGAATGCAGCGTAAAAAGTCGCAACACGGTGGCACCAGGCGAAAAGCGCGAGAGCATTTGGCGCGGACTGAGCGTGGTGCTAAGCAACTGGGCTTTTTGGGTTATCCTCTTCTATTTCGCCGTTCCCAGCCTGCCTGGTTGGGCTACAAAGAACTGGCTACCCACGCTTTTCTCCGAAAACCTATCGCTAGACATGACGGCAGCCGGCCCAATGTCTACCATCACCATCTCCGTTTCGTCGTTCATCGGCGTTATTTTCGGTGGAATACTCTCCGATAGGTGGGCTCAACGCAACGTCCGTGGCCGCATTTACACCAGTGCCATTGGCCTAAGTCTCACCATTCCCTCTTTGCTGTTGCTGGGGTTTGGCCACAGCGTGGTGGGTGTAGTTGGCGCAGGACTGCTCTTCGGCATTGGTTTTGGTATTTTCGATGCCAACAATATGCCCATCCTTTGCCAGTTTGTGTCGGCCAAATACCGCGCAACAGCTTATGGCATCATGAACATGACGGGCGTTTTTGCCGGTGCAGCCGTTACACAAGTGTTGGGTTCGTGGAGCGATGGCGGCAATCTTGGCTTAGGTTTCGCCCTTCTTGGCGGCATCGTGGCCTTGGCCCTTATCCTGCAACTCACGTTCTTGCGACCGCAAACAGATAATATGCCCTAAGTATATGCGTTTTTAAGGTCTTTAGTTTTTAAGTTTTCGAGTTCTTTTATGCTTAACTTTCCGCGTCTTTTCGGATACCTTCTCGGAGTAGAAACTTATGAAGTTATAACTAGCAACGCCCAAATTCATAAACTAATAAACTTACAAACTCACAAGCTTACAAACTCAATAATTCACGAACTTAAATAAAACTCACAATATAATGGAAAAGATTATAGGATTGATTGATGCGCCGTTTACGCCATTTCATGCCAACGGCGAAGTAAATCTCGAACCCATCGAACGCTATGCACAGATGTTGCAACACAACGGATTGAAGGGCGTGTTCATCAATGGCTCGTCGGGCGAGGGCTATATGCTCACCACCGAAGAGCGCATGCTATTGGCCGAACGTTGGGTTAGCGTTGCTCCCGCAGGCTTTAAAGTCATCGTACACGTTGGCAGCTGCTGCCTTAAAGAAAGCGTTGCCTTGGCACGCCACGCCGAAAAGATTGGCGCTTGGGGCGTAGGAGCAATGGCACCGCCATTTCCAAAGATTGGTCGCGTAGAGGAATTGGTAGACTATTGCGCGGCTATTGCCGAGGCTGCGCCTTCTCTTCCTTTCTATTACTATCATATCCCAGCCTTCAACGGTGCTTTCTTGCCCATGGTCGACTTGCTGAAAGCCGTAGACGGACGCATACCAAACTTTGCCGGCATTAAGTACACCTACGAAAGCTTGTACGAATACAACCAATGCCGACTGTATAAGGACGGGAAGTACGATATGCTGCACGGACAAGACGAAACCATCTTGCCTTCTTTGGCACAGGGAGGAGCAAAAGGCGGCATCGGCGGAACAACCAATTATAACGGTCGCGAGCTAGTGGGCATCATCGACGCATGGAACCGTGGCGACTTGGAAACGGCTCGTGAAAAGCAAAACTTCTCGCAAGCGGTTATCAATGTGATATGTCATTTCCGCGGAAATATCGTTGGCGGAAAGCGCATCATGAAGTTCCTTGGGTTCGACCTTGGCCCCAATCGCACGCCCTTCCGCAACATGACCGACGAAGAAGAGGCACAAATGCGTAGAGAATTAGAAGAGATTGGATTCTTTGAAAGGTGCAACGTGTGCAAATAAATAAAGAGAAAAAGCACTAACAAGCAAATGGATACAAAACAATATCTGCAACAATGGGCGCAACGTTATAAAGACGATTTGGTAAACAACATCATGCCGTTCTGGATGAAATATGGATTGGACCGCCAAAATGGCGGCGTATATACCTGCGTAGACCGCGACGGAACGCTCATGGACACCACTAAAAGCGTGTGGTTTCAAGGTCGTTTCGGCTTTATTGCCGCTGCTGCGTACAACAATATCGAACAAAACCCAGAATGGCTTGCGGCCTCTAAGAGCTGCATCGACTTCATTATCGACCATTGCACCGCACCCGACGGGCGCATGTACTTTGAGGTGACGGCCGAGGGAACGCCACTTCGCATGCGGCGTTACCTCTTTTCGGAGTGTTTCGCCATCATTGCCATGGCCGAATATGCCATTGCATCTGGCGATAAAAGCTACGCCCAACGCGCACTAGACCTTTTCAAACTGGTGCAACGCTATGCCAACACGCCCGGTTTACTGCCTGCCAAGTATCTGCCTAACGTGCAATGCCAGGGCCATTCGCTCACGATGATACTCATCAACACGGCATCGCGACTGCGTATGGCCATCGACGACCCCACTCTGACTGAACAAATCGACACTTCGTTGCATGCCATTAAGAACTATTTCATGCACCCCGAATACAAGGCATTGCTTGAAACGGTAGGCCCTAACGGCGAGTTTATCGACACCATCAATGGCCGAACCATTAACCCCGGCCACTGTATAGAGACGGCTTGGTTTGTTTTGGAAGAGTCGCGCCACCGCAATTGGGATGCAGACTTAAAGAAAATGGGCCTCGAAATACTGGATTGGTCGTGGGATTGGGGCTGGGACGAGCCCTATGGAGGTATCATCAACTTCCGCGACTGTAAGGGATTGCCCTCGCAAGACTATGCGCAAGACATGAAATTCTGGTGGCCGCAAACCGAAACCGTTATCGCCATGCTGTACGCTTACTTGGCTACGGGCGATGAAAAGTATTTGGAACGCCACAAACGAATTAACGATTGGACATACAAACACTTGCCCGACCCAGAGTTTGGCGAGTGGTATGGCTACCTGCATCGCGATGGCACGGTGGCCCAACCCGCCAAAGGCAACCTGTTTAAAGGTCCGTTCCACATTCCGCGCATGCTCATCAACTCGTTCATGCTGTGCAACGAAATTCTCAAAACGAAATTCTAACGCCAACAAATGAATAAGCTTGTCGACCTCTCGGTGAGCAATTATGGCACCACGAGGCAGATTAACTACCAACTGGTGGTGCTGCCTTGGGGAGCAACCGAGCCGCATAACTACCACTTGCCGTACCTAACGGACTGCATCTTGTCGCACGACATCGCCGTTGATGCCGCCCAACGCCTGCTTACCAAGCACGGGTTGCACGCTATGGTGATGCCGCCCGTTGGCATGGGTTCGCAAAATCCAGGTCAAAGGGAGTTGCCTTTTTGCGTGCATGCGCGTTACGAAACGCAGAAAGCCATACTTACCGACATCGTAGACTCGCTCTATCATCAGGGCTTTCGCAAGCTCGTTATCGTTAACGGACATGGCGGCAACGGCTTTAAGAGTATGATTCGCGATTTGCTTACACGCTATCCCGACTTCCTTATCGCTGCCAGCGAATGGTTTAAGATGCGCAATGCCAAGGATTTCTTCGATAATCCGGGCGACCATGCCGACGAGATTGAAACCTCGGTGCTGATGTATTACCATCCCGAACTGGTAAATCTTGTGGATGCTGGCGAGGGTAAGAGCAACACTTTCGCCATCGATGCCTTGCAAGAGGGGCATGTATGGATGCCGCGCAATTGGGGAAAAGTGTCGAAAGACACGGGTATCGGGTCACCAACACTGTCTACGGCCGAGAAGGGAAAACGTTTCGCCGATGCCGTATGCGATGCCTACGTTAACTTCTTTGCCGACTTTATTGCTGTTAAAGACGAAGACGACCTCTATACAAAGGGCACTTGGTGAACAGCTAGCTAGCCACTTAGTTTGCCAACAGGCTTTTACGTCATGTGTAAAACGTGCACATCACCCTGCATGTTGCTTTATTTTCAATTCCAAACCTACCGACTATACAAGGCCGACCCATGCAAAATGGGCTCTCCTTGTATAGTCGGCAGGTTTGGAATTGCTGTTTTTTATATCGCCAAAACAAGGTTTTCGGCGGTATTATAGCGCAAGAAGACTGCTGTGTAAAGAATGTTTACCAACAGGATTAAGGCAAGCCGAACAAGAATAAGGATAAAACGAACATAAACTTTTGGGTAAAAACAACTTTTTTTCAATTTATTTTTGTTACTTTGCAACCGAATATACTCATTACCAAAAAGACAAGACTATGATGCAAGCAAAGCTGAAATTAGCATTGGTTGCCTTGTGCTGCGCCCCTGCGGCCTTTGCGCAAACACCCAAAGACGACAAACAGCAACAGCCAACGACGGTAGACGAGTCGGCATTTACTTTTACCGAAGCCCAGCTAGGAGAAAACGATAACATGTCGCAAAACGTAACTATCATCAATTCGGCATCCAACCTCTATGCCTCACAGGTGGGTTATCTTTTCTCGCCAGTAAGGTTCAGATACCGTGCTTTTAACCAAAAGTACAACGAAGTTCATGTAAACGGTGTGCCAATTAACGATGTTGTGAGTGGGCAATTCCGTTTCTCGAACGTGGGAGGACTGAACCAACAGACTCGTAACGCCGACTTTGCGCTGCCTTTCGAAACTAATTTGTTTGCCATGCCCGCTATGGGTGGCTCTAACAACTACGATTTTCGGCCTGCAAACCAGCCTGCCGGACACCGTTTAACCCTTGGAGGAGCTAACCGAAACTACACTTTGCGCGGCATGTACACCTATAACAGCGGACTAAGCGAACGCGGTTGGGCCTTTTCGGCTAACCTAACCTATCGTTGGGCCAACCGCGGATATGTAGAAGGCACCTTCTACAACGCCCTATCCTACTTCTTTGGCGTGCAAAAAGTGTTTGGATCGCGCACACAACACTCGCTAGCGTTTAGCACTTGGGGCAATCCCACCGAGCGCGGAACGCAAGGAGCGGCCACAGACGAAAGCTATTGGATTGCAAACAACAACCAATATAACCCCTATTGGGGCTATCAAAACGGAAAAGTGAGAAACTCGCGCGTGGTAAACGACTTCTCTCCGTCGGCCGTAATGACGTGGGACTGGAAGATAGACGATGGCTTAAAGCTATCAACTTCGCTGTTCGGGCGATACAGCATGTACAAAAGCACAAAGCTGAACTATAACAACAGCGACAATCCACAGCCCGATTACTGGAAGTTGTTGCCCAGTAGCTATTACGATGTGTGGGATGAAACCAACAAAGTGGCAAGAACCGACCAAGCGTTGGCCGATTGGAGCACTGCGTACAACTATCTAGCAGCAAGGAAAGAGAACCGCCAAGTAAACTGGGATAGACTTTATGCAGCCAACCGAGGCGTTGCTGCGCAAGGAGTGGATGCCATGTACTTCATCCAAGCTCGTCGCAACGACGCACTGAATCTTTCGCTGGCATCTACGCTGAACATGCAAGTTACCAAGACTTCAAATTGGAACTTGGGCTATATCGCCAGCACCAATAACGCCCGCCACTACCAAACGATGGAAGATTTGTTGGGCGCAACCACCTATCACAACGTTAACACCTACGCCATCGGCACCTATGCACCCCACTCTTCGCAGGTGCAATACGACCTGAATAACCCCAACGCGCTTGTTGGTAAAGGCGATGTGTTCGGCTACGACTACCATTTGCTGGTGAACAAAGCAATGGCTTGGACCAGCTACAACGTGTTGTTGGGACGTGTTAACCTGATGTTGGCCGGTAAAGTTGGCGGCGTTAGCATGCAGCGCGACGGCAAAATGCGCAACGGACTATTCTCCGAAAGCTCCTATGGCAAAAGCGGAACGGCGCATTTCCTTGAAGGTGGCGGCAAAGCAAGCCTAATTTGGAGCATGGGCGGCGGCAATACGTTGCAGTTGGGCCAAGGTTATCAGTACAATGCACCCACGCCTTACGTGTCGTTTGTTGCTCCCGAGCTGAACAACGACTTTGTGCGAGACCTTAAAAACGAGCGCGTTTACAGTGCCGAACTAGGATTTCAGCACCAATCTGGCCGTATTCACCTCAACCTAAACGGCTATTTCAGCCATTTGAGCAACGTTTCTGATTGGCAATGCTTTTATTTCGACGACATCAACTCGTTCTCTTACGTGTCGATAACAGGCCAGAAGAAAGTATTTTATGGTGTTGAGGCGGCCTTCAAATATAAATTCAACTCCGCATTCGACGTGAAATTGCTCGGCACGATGAGCGAAGCCAAGACCATTAACGATGCTTACGTAAACTATGTGAACTCTACACAAGGCACATACGAAACCGATATCCTGCTTAACAAAGACATGCGCGAGTCTGGAACGCCCCTTACGGCAGGCAGCTTGATACTTAGCTACCACAAAGGAGGTTGGTTTGTAGACTTGTGTGGCAACTACTACGACCGCATTTACCTGGGTTACTCGCTCTATCATCGCTATAAGAGCGTGGGCGAAAAGCGCGGAAACGTTGACGCCGAAGGCAATGTGATGCGCACTCCGCAAGAGAAAGGGAATGGCGGCTTTATGCTCGACGGGTCTATTGGCAAGAGTCTCTACCTCAAACACGGACAGTTGTCAATCAACTTGATGTTCACCAACCTGCTGAACAACAGCCGTATCGTGACGGGTGGCTACGAACAAAGCCGTTCAGACTACACTGCATCGGGCAATGCACGTGCCTATAAGTTCTCGCGTAACCCCAAAAAGTTCTACGCTTGGGGCACCAATGCGATGCTCAACGTTAGCTATCGCTTTTAATGCGGTAGGCATTCATGCCCCTAGGCACATCATCTAACAATTGATAAGTTCATAACCCAAATGCGCATAGCCACAGTTCGGTTGGCCGAAAGTCACGAACTGGGCAGCGTAAACAAAACATCAACAGCGACATGAAAATAAGATATTCGCTCATTGCCATAGCTTGTGCGGCCCTTGTTGGCTGTATGGACAAGGATTGGAACGACCCCAACAACAGTGAGGCGTACGGCAATCCGAGCATAAAAGAAACAAATGTGATTACCATTAGCGAGTTGAAGAACAACTACGCCAATGTCATCGCCTCGCAAACAGACCCTTATAAGCAGGTAGAAAACAACATACAGATAAAAGGTCGCATAACAGGCAACGACATTCAAGGCAACATTTACAACAGCGTATGCCTAGAAGATGCAACAGGCGGCATACTTATCAACATCGCACAAGGCGGTCTTTTCGGTTATTTGCCCGTTGGACAAGAAATCATCGTTAACCTCAAAGACCTCTTTGTGGGAAGTTACGGACAGCAAGCGGCCATCGGCACACCCTTTACCAATGGCAAGGGACAGACTTCGGTTAGCAGGATGAACCGCTATTTGTGGAACGAGCATTTCAATTATGCGGGCTCTGTTGATGTGTCGAAAGTGCAACCCGAAGTGTTCGACGTGTCGAAAATATCGGACACAGAATATCTTCGCACCCACAGTGGCCGACTGATGACCATCAAAGGCGTTAAGTTTAAGGATGCAGATGGTAAAAAGGTGTTTGCATCGGCAGCCGAAAAAGATGCAGCCAACAGCGTAAACCGCGAATTAGAGGGCTTTACAAGCAAACAAATTGTGGTGCGCACCAGCACCTACGCCGACTTTGCCGCCCAGCCACTGCCGCAAGGAACGGTAGACATAACAGGCATCTTCACTCGCTTTCGCAACACGTGGCAAATACTGATACGTACCGAGAGCGACGTAAAGAAGTGAAACACGCTGAGCTTTCGGCTCTCACCATACGCGTTTGTTTGTCTACACAGCTAGAATTATGCGGATAAAACAACGGCGGAGAGCAAGGCAGAAACTTGATAAAAGAAACATTAACACATATAATAAGCAGTCATTATGAAAAAAGTAATCTATGCAATATTGATAGCGGCTCTTGCTACCGCCATGCTAGGGGGTTGCCAAGACGTGCCCGAACCATACAACAACCCGAACGAAAACAAGGGTGGCAACCAAGAAGTGCTTGAACCCGGCACACCTACTGGCACAGGAACAGAAGCCGATCCTTATAACGTTACTGCCGCCTTGGCGAAGATTAAGACCCTGAAAGACGGAGAGAATACAGGCGAAATCTTTGTGAAAGGAAAGATTAGGAGCGTTAAGGAAGTGGATACAGGTAATTTTGGCAACGCCACTTACTTTATTTCCGACGACATTACCAAAAAGATGGATAGCTTGCAGATCTACCGTAGCAAGTATTTAGGTAACGCCAAGTTCACAGCGAAAGACCAAATTAAAGCGGGTGACGAGGTTGTTATCCGTGGAATTTTCGTCAACTTCAAGGGCAATACGCCTGAGAGCGAACCCAACAAATCGTGGGTTCACTCGCTTAACGGTAAGACCGTTGAGGCCGAAACGCTAGTTCCTGGCGAACCTAAAGGTGCTGGAACGGAGACCGAGCCTTACAACGTAACGGCTGCTTTAGCTAAGATTAAGACCTTGGGTGAAAAAGATACGCTTAAAAACCTATATGTAAAAGGAAAGATCAGATACATTAAAGAGGTAAACTTGGAGAAATATGGTAGTGCCACTTATTATATTTCCGATGACAACACGAAGAAAATGGACAGCTTGTACATTTTTGGTAGCAAATTCCTAAATAATGAAAAGTTCAAAGCAAAAGACCAAATTAAGGTAGGTGATGAGGTTGTTGTTGTCGGCTCATTCGTAAACTTTAAGGGGAATACCCCTGGAGCTGCTGGTGGGAAAACACATCTCTATATGCTTAACGGCAAGAAAGAGACTGGCGGAACTACTCCTGAAAAACCTGAAACGCCCCAAACCGGCAAAGGACTTTCTATTGAGGGACAAGTGGTAACGTTGACCAATGCCAACGCAGAGGTAGGAACGGAAACCATAACCTATGCAATGAGCAAGTTAGGAAATGACGATATAGCCAAAGTTGACCCAATTAATTTGGGGGATGGACTAACGCTGACGGTTGAACAATCGGACGGAAAGGCTGCTCCAACCTATGTCGGCAAGTTTAAGAACTTGCGTATTTATGCCAATAACGTTTTCACAATAACAGGGAACAAGAAGATTGCCAAGGTTATTCTTGACTGCGACAAGTTCAAGAAAGACATTTTTGTAGGCAATTCCACTGCAACCGTGTCTTTTAATGGTAACTCGGTAACTTACAAGAACGTGTTCTCGGAGCCCAAGGGCGGTGGTGTGCAATTGCGCATACTTAAAGTTACTGTTGTGTACGCCAAGTAACGGCTCTTTGGCTTGCAGACAACTCTCAGGCGGCAACACACAATGCAGCGTTGGATAACGGCTAAGCCAGCGGTTGGCGCAGTTTCTTGTTAACTCATTAACTTGGCAACTTGTCAACTGCCCTCCCACGTTTTTCGACACGTTAACTGGTTAACTTGTCTGCGGGGTCCTCATTCCTTCACCCCACTATTTCACTAAAAAAACATCCAAAGCTTTGGCGGGCTGCGAATTTATTCGTAAATTTGCAGCCCGTATAGTGTACGTATAACATAACATTTATATAAAATAGTAAAATGAAAAAAGGTATTCACCCCGAAAACTATCGCCCCGTCGTATTCAAAGATATGTCCAACGGCGATATGTTCCTTTCACAGTCTACTTGCAAAACAAACGACACAGTAGAGTTTGAAGGCGAAACTTACCCCGTGGTAAAGATTGAAATTTCAAGCACCTCGCACCCATTCTATACGGGTAAGAGCAAGCTTGTTGACACGGCTGGCCGCGTAGACCGCTTCATGAACCGCTACGGTAAGATCAAAAAATAATATATCTTTTTTACAAGCATATATTTAAAACTTCTGAAATGCGCCCTCAACGTAGTTGCATATACGTTAAGGGCGCATTTTGCAATTTGGCGTATGGCGTTTGCTGTATGAGCTTTCACCAGCGCATCAATTCGTTTCATAACCTATAATCCTTTTTCTTGGCAAGATGATAAAGAAGATAATGATATTCGCCGTTGCGTTTGCCTTGGTGGCGTGCGAGGGCGAAGACCTCAGCAAGGTGAACAAACCAAATGGTGGCGGCAATACGCCTACGGGCGAGAACCACAACGCCAACGATGCCAAAGCCCAGAGAGAATATGCCCGCTTAGAGTTTCCACGACTTAAATCGGGTGCTAACAGGGTGTTGTTACACGAAACACCCAAAGACGGCTTGAACTTTGCCATAGAATGGAACGAAACGAAAAAGGCGCAAAGATGGACCTGCTACCAGCTCTTTAAGAGCAACATGGTGAAGAAAACAGACCGCTATAAGTCTGACACCAACCAATATCCGCGCGACCCTCTGTTGCCTAAAAACCTCTGGTTTACCTCCGATCCGTATTGGGGAACGGGCTATGACCACGGACACATCTGCCCTTCGGCCGACAGACTCAACTCGGCTGAGGCCAATTACCAAACCTTTTTCCTCACCAACATGCAGCCGCAGGTGCATGGTTTCAATGCTGGCGTTTGGCAGAACATGGAAACCAAGGTGCGCGACATTGCTAGTCGCTACAACTATACGTTCTGCGACACCCTCTATATTTGCAAAGGCGGCACCATCGACAAACCCGAACAGGTGCTAGAAACCACAGGCAAAGGCTTGCTTGTACCCAAATATTTCTTTATGGCCGTGCTCCGAGTGAAGAACGGCGTGTACAACGCTATGGGCTTTTGGATTGAACACAAGGCCAGCAACGACAAGAAGTTGGCCAAGTATGCCGTTACAATCAGGGAGTTGGAGGAAAAAACGGGTATCGACTTCTTCTGCAACCTGCCCGACAACATTGAGTATGCCGTCGAAAATGTTCCGGTTAACAATACCTTTTGGGGGTTGGATTGAGGTAAAAAACTGGCTTAGCACGTTATCCGAAAGGCGTTAGCCCTTGATCATACAGTGCAATTTTACTTTTACCCCAAAGGCATTTTCAGTTCGTGCCCTCGCTTGTTTATGCCCCATTAACTTCCAAGTTCTACGTTAGTTAGGCAGGTTCTAAAAGGCACAACGGCCGTTTTTATCGTTGTGCATGCACAAAAGCATGTTGCCTTCCCGTGCACAACCCACGCCAAAAGCCCTTGTCCGTCTATTAAGCCAGCGTTATAAGCAACCCCAAACCCACCCAGAACTTGGGCGTTAATGCCTGCTTTGTATCTACTTACAAAGCCTTAATCATCAAACTGCCGTATTCCCATAGTTCCAATCACAAACAAAATTCATCATCACCTATAAGAGAGTTGTCCATTCTCCGTTGCAGACAGTGCCACTACAAACAGAAAAGCAGCGTGTATCAGCACCTTGAACCAAGCGTATATATACCTTGCTATAAGCGCACATGCACCCTGCTGTAAGCATGACAGCACCTTAGGCAGAACCTACAAGCGAAAAAACACATTGTGGCAAACAAGTAAACGCAGGGCTGCACGTTTACTTTTGTCCGCTTTTCAGTAAGAATTTTAACATTATGAGTACCCTTTTCGTCAACCAACCGCTCACCTTGCCGCAAAAAATCGATTCTCGCGAAGGTTTGTTTTGTGCAAAAAGGGGTTAGTTTGTGCATGCAGCAAAATGAATATTTATTTCAGAAGGCCACCATTTGCACCAGTTTTGGGGTGTTTTGGTGCTAAACTCAGTGCGATTTGCTGCTAAATGCAGTGCGTTTTGATGCTAAACGCAG
>NZ_KV815092.1:40854-60577 GCF_001814145.1 Prevotella sp. HMSC073D09
GCTAAACGCAGTGCATTTTGGTGCTAAACGCAGTTCTAAATGCTGCTAAATGCGAGACGAAAAGCATAAAAATACATTGCGATGGTATAAATACAACCCCTTCGAGCCACTAAGAATATGGCTCAAAAGGGCAAAATTGTCGCTAAAAAGTGGGGTTTTAGGGACTAAAAGCGAGTAATTGGGCGCAAAAAATAATGAGCTGACAACCAAACTAGAAAGGCTAAATGGTGCAAAATGCGGCTGATTTTCTCAAAAATGGACTAGAACAGAAGTCCGCAAGCTTGCAAAATATGGTAAAAAGCCCGATAAAACACCTATATTTTCGCTAGAAGGGGGTGGTGGATTAGGCATGTTTTGTAAAATATTTGCACCTTAATAAGGTCTTGAGTTTATGAGCGTGTAACGCAGTAAGTTTATGAGTTGTTGAGTTGGCGAGTTGTTGAGTTATTAAGTTTGCGAGTTGTTGAGGTTATTTGTTTGTGAGTTGTTGAGCGATTAAGGTTATAAGTTTTGGCGTTTTCGAGTTGTTAAGTCCGTGAGTTTATAAGGGCTAAGCCTGTGAATTGTTGGGCTTATGGGGCTATAAGGTTATACGTTGTTGCGTTTTCTAGATGTTGAGTTCGTGAATTACTAAGTTAATGAGTTCCAAGCCTGTAAATTCATAAGAAGGCGCGTTAATAAGTTGTTGAGTTTATAAGTTTGTAAGGTTATAAGGCGCACAACAAAAACGGACGAGCTTATTTGCTCGTCCGCGCGCATTTTCACAACTTATTTACAAACTATATGGCATGAAACTTGTTTCTTGTTTGGCCCATTCGGCCGCGTAAGCCACTTACTTGTTGGCTTGTTTTTATTATTACTGTTTTTGGTGGAGGTTTATTTTGTGCTTGTGGTGTCGGTTAGTTCCGACAAGTCTACCGTGCCTTTTTTGGCTAGCGTGTACCTTCTGAAATCAAATTCGTCTGTTTCGTTTGCGCCGCGCATCACCCCTTCAAACCCGTTATCGCTGAGATGAAGTTCGCTATAAGCGATGGTCATCGTGTAATTGTTGTCGTATGTGATGACGATTGCCCGTGTACGCGTGTCAATACGCCACGAAAAGCTGCGCCTAAATGGGTTTGGGTCGTTCCGTCCTTCATAGTCAACCTGCCTTCCACGCCCATAAATGGCGTTCGAGTTGTATTGGTCGAACTCAATATCTGTGTAATACACTTTTGTTCCTGCATTGCCGTAGGCATCCACTCCGCGAGCCACAAACCGTCCGTCCCAGTGCCCGCGCAACGTTTGAGCCATTGCAAGCAAGTCGTTAGAAGGATATTCGTAGCTGTCGTCCCACCAACTGTAACGTCGGTAAGTGTTATCTTCGTAGTAGTTGTCTATTTCGCAACTCGTAACAAGTATAGTGGCAACGGCAAGAGCAGCCATTATGCCTATGTTCTTTAAGCTCTTCATAATCCTATTCGTTTTTTGTTTCTGTTGCAAAGTTACGCAATCATGTGGTCGTGTGCATGGGTGGTTCGTCTATTTTGGTGTAGGGCTTTGCCTATCGTTCGGGGGAATTTCCCCTAATAATGTTAATGTAGGTATTTTCAAAGTGCCGTTTCAATAATAATTGTTATCTTTGTAGACGCGCTAAGAGGCGCTAATTTGAATAACATTAAACACATTATTTGGAAATGAAAACAGTATACGATTTCGCCGTTAAAGACAGAAAAGGTGGCGAAGTGTCTTTGAGAGAGTATGCCAACGAGGTTATCCTCATCGTTAACACCGCAACAAAGTGCGGCTTTACACCGCAATACGAAGAATTGGAGGCTATCTACGAAAAATACCATGCCAAGGGTTTCACCATTCTAGACTTCCCTTGCAACCAGTTTGGACAGCAAGCTCCCGGCACAGACGAGAGCATTCACGAGTTTTGCAAGCTGACTTATGGCACCGAATTTCCACGTTTCAAGAAGATAAAGGTTAATGGCGACGATGCCGACCCGCTGTACAAGTATCTTAAAGAGCAAAAGGGCTTTGCCGGTTGGGACCCAAACCACAAGCTAACACCCATACTCGACGAGATTCTTTCTAAGGAAGACCCCGACTATAAGGAAAAGGCCGACATCAAATGGAACTTCACCAAGTTCCTCGTTAACAAGCAAGGACTTGTGGTGGCCCGTTTCGAACCCACCGAAAGCCTTGAAAACGTGAGCAAGAAGATTGAAGAACTGCTCTAGGCAGGTTCTAAAAATTGCCTTTGCTGTATTTTTAGCATTTAGCTGAGCAGGTTTTGTTTACCTCTTGAAGGAGCATAGCTACCTATGCAACTGAAAGAGAAAGCAAAAGATGCCAACTAAAAGCAAAAAGACAGTGAAGAGCAATACTAGGAACAAAGAATGAACCTTTGCGGGGATTTTTTAGAACATGCCTTTAATGCGTAAGCACTGAGCGCGAGGGGAGTTAAAGAGAGATGCTAAAAGACCTGCGCCCACATACCTACATATATATATAAGGTAAGGGTAGGTAATGCGGGTTTTCAGCAGCCCATACAGCAAGTATGGTGGCACGTTGGGCGCACTCTTTAACTCCTTTTCGCATCTTAAACCATCGGTAAACCCCACGAAACACCCTTTTGGCACATTGTTTGCACAATGTTTACATAAAGGGTACATCCCAAATTAAAAACAAATCATTTATGGAAAAAAGAGAATATACGCGCTGCCTCATCGTGGGTAGCGGTCCGGCCGGTTACACTGCGGCCATCTATGCAGGAAGGGCAAACCTAAGTCCTGTGCAATATTGCGGAATGCAAACGGGCGGACAACTCACCCAAACAACAGAAATCGAGAACTTCCCCGGCTACCCCAAGGGAGTGGACGGCAACCAAATGATGGCGGAACTGCGCGAACAGGCTGCCCGCTTTGGTGCCGACATTCGCGACGGAGAGATTACCAAGGTTGATTTCAGCAGCAAACCATACGTAGTTACCACCGATCGCGGCGTAGAGATAGAAGCCGAAACGGTGATTATTGCCACGGGTGCATCGGCCAAATACCTTGGCTTGCCCGACGAAGAGAAGTATTCGGGCCAAGGCGTTAGCGCATGTGCCACTTGCGACGGCTTTTTCTATCGCAACAAAACGGTGGCTGTTGTGGGCGGTGGCGACACGGCTTGCGAAGAGGCCAGCTACCTTGCAGGGCTCTGTTCGAAGGTATATATGATTGTACGTAAGCCGTTCTTGCGCGCATCAGACGTGATGAAGAAACGCGTTGAGAGCAATCCCAAAATCGAAATCCTATACGAACACAACACGTTAGGCCTTTATGGTGAAGATGGTTTGCAGGGCGCACACCTCGTAAAGCGCAAGGGCGAAAGCGACGAACAACGCTATGACTTGCCTATTGACGGCTTTTTCCTGGCCATTGGGCACAAGCCCAACACCGATGTGTTTAAAGATTGGCTCGACCTCGACGAGATAGGCTACATCAAAACCGTTGCAGGAACACCTAAAACCAATGTTGCAGGCGTGTTTGCGGCTGGCGATTGTGCCGACCCCGTTTATCGCCAGGCAGTTGTTGCTGCAGGTTCGGGCTGCATGGCCGCTTTGGAGGCCGAACGCTACTTGGGCGAATTGGAGGCCAAGAAGTAAGGCTCGAAAATGCTAAGCCGTAGACTAGCTTGGAGAAAGAAAGCAGCCTAGTTTGGCATAGACATAGAAAAAAGGCCTCTTGCTATTTGCAGGAAGCCTTTTTGCTTTTTAGGGTAGATGCCCTTGTTGCAAGCCTATTGTGTGGCCTTTATTTATGGGCGTATCTATGTTTTTGTCTTTTACACCAGTCCGTCTAGTTCTTTTTTCAGGGCGCGCAAGTCATCCCTAACCGAGAGAAGCGTGTTAAGTACGTGCGTACTCTTGTTTGCGCCTTCACGATTTTCGTTTATCATCTTACGTGCGGCGGCAATTTTAAAACCTCTCACCTTAACCAACGTGTAGATGTTCTTTAATAGGTCGATGTCTCTTTCCGTGTATTGTCGCACCTTCGACCCCATAGCGGTGCGCGGTTTTAGCTGCGGAAGTTCGGTTTCCCAATACCGCAACGTACTCTCGTTAACGCCGATGATGTCGCTCACCTCCTTAATCGAGTAGTACAACTTTAGGTTTCTATCAGTCTTCAATACCATGATGGGTTAGCTTTTGGCCCTTTGTGGGGGGAATTTGGGAATAGTCCTTCGTTCGTTATACATTGTTTCGTGTCTGAACAACATGCCACAAGCTTAAACTTGTGCACGCTTAAAACCTGTAATGGTAACCAAGTTATCCTGGACGAAGTTACATTTAGCTCTCTCTCATGATGCAAAATTACGACAAATCTTTGGTTTTTCCAATCTTTGGAAAAAATAAAATCAAGGCGTAAACCAACATTAACAAACAGCATAATATAACCACTTGAACAACGTGCATTTGAAAAAAATGTTGTAATTTTGCAACTTAAACCAAAGAATGGCCCTTACAACCCTGTTGTAAGCCTTGTTTAGCGTTCTTATTCGGGTTTCATAAAATATGAGGTAAACAATAAATTCAAGATAATAAACGATGATGACAGCGAACGAAATACGCGACTCCTTCAAACATTTTTTTGAAGGGAAAGGACACAAAATAGTGGCCTCGGCCCCCATGGTGATTAAAGACGACCCCACATTGATGTTCACAAACGCAGGCATGAACCAATGGAAGGACATCATTTTGGGCACGCGCGACCCCGAGCCACGCCGCAGAGCCGACTCGCAAAAGTGTCTTCGCGTAAGCGGAAAGCATAACGATTTGGAAGAGGTTGGCCACGACACCTACCATCACACCATGTTCGAGATGTTGGGCAATTGGAGCTTTGGCGACTATTTTAAGCGCGAGGCCATAGACTATGCGTGGGAATATCTTGTAGATGTGCTGCATCTTAATCCGCAAGACCTCTATGTTACGGTGTTCGAAGGCAGCGAAGAAGAGGGCATTCCACGCGACGACGAGGCCGCAGAGTACTGGTCAAAGCACCTGCCAGCCGACCATATCATCAACGGCAATAAGCATGATAACTTCTGGGAGATGGGCGAAACGGGTCCATGCGGCCCCTGTTCGGAGATACATCTCGATTCTCGTTCGGCCAAAGAAAAGGCCGAAGTGCCTGGCGCAAGCCTTGTAAACAAGGACAATCCGCAGGTTATCGAAATATGGAACATCGTGTTTATGCAGTTTAATCGTAAGTCCGACGGCTCGTTGCAACCCCTACCCATGCACGTTATCGATACGGGTATGGGATTCGAGCGCCTTGTTCGCTCGCTGCAAGGCAAGACATCCAACTACGATACCGATGTTTTCCAACCCGTTATACAAGAGATTTCGCGCCTGTCGGGCCTGAAATACGGCGAAGACGAGAAGGTGGACGTGGCCATGCGTGTGATTGCCGACCATCTTAGAGCCGTGGCTTTCTCCATTGCCGACGGCCAATTGCCAGGCAATGCCAAGGCAGGATACGTTATTCGCCGCATCCTTCGCCGCGCTGTTCGCTACGCCTACACGTTCTTGGGGCAACGTTCGGCCTTCATGTTTAAGCTATTGCCCACCTTCATCCACGAGATGGGCGAGGCCTATCCCGAACTGAAAGCACAGCGCGAGCTTATCGGTCGCGTGATGAAAGAAGAGGAAGACGCTTTTCTTCGCACGCTTGAAAAGGGCATCTCGATGCTTAACGATGAGATGGAACGCTTGAAAGCCGAGGGAAAAACCACGCTCGACGGCACGCAAGCCTTCCGTTTGTTCGACACTTACGGCTTTCCGCTCGACCTTACAGAGCTTATCTGCCGCGAAAACGGGCTGCAAGTAGACGCCGCCCAGTTCGATGTAGAGATGCAAAAGCAAAAAGAACGCGCACGAAATGCCGCTGCGGTGGAAAATTCCGATTGGGTTGTGTTGCGCGAAGGCGAACAAAACTTCGTGGGTTACGATTATACCGAGTACGAATGTCGCATACTTCGCTATCGTCAAGTTACGCAAAAGAAAAACACTTACTTTGAGTTGGTGTTAGACAACACGCCATTTTATGGCGAGATGGGCGGACAAGTAGGCGACTGCGGCGTGCTAGTAAACGGCGAAGAAACGGTTGACATCATCGACACTAAGCGCGAAAACAACCAAAGCATACACATCGTGAAGGCCCTACCCAAAGACCCCAAGGCCGACTTTATGGCTTGTGTGGACACAGACAAGCGCGAGGCAAGTGCCGCCAACCACACAGCAACCCACTTACTGGACTATGCCTTGAAGGCAGTGCTTGGCGAACACGTTGAACAAAAGGGCTCGTTGGTGGCTCCCGACACGCTGCGTTTCGACTTTTCGCACTTCCAAAAGGTTACAGACGAAGAACTTCGCGAAGTGGAACGCTTTGTAAACGACCTTATCCGCCAAGACTTACCACTTGACGAGCACCGCAATACGCCCTTAGAAGAGGCTAAGGCGATGGGGGCAGTGGCCTTGTTCGGCGAGAAATACGGCGATACGGTGCGCGTTGTGCGTTTCGGACCCAGCTGCGAGTTCTGCGGTGGCATCCATGCACGCAGCACGGGGCGTATCGGTATGTTCAAAATCGTTAGCGAAAGCAGTGTGGCAGCAGGCATCCGCCGTGTAGAGGCCCTCACCGGAAAGCGTTGTGAGGAGGCTATGTACGCGTTGGAAGACACTCTTCGCGGCATTCGCAACCTCTTTAACAATGCCAAAGACCTGCAAGGAGTTATCGCCAAGTACATGGAAGAACACGACTCCATGCGCAAAGAGATTGAGAAATTCTCGGCACAAGCCGTAGAAAGACTTAAAGAAAACCTTGTTGAAAATGCCAAAAACGTAAACGGACTGAAAGTGGTTAAGGCTGTTTTGCCCATCAATGCCGAGCAAGCCAAGAACTTGGTATTTAAGGTTCGCGAGGCCATTCCCCAACACTTGGTGTGCGTTGTCGGCTCAACAGCCAACGACAAACCTTTGCTTAGCATCATGTTCAGCGACGATGTGGTGAGCGAACACGGACTGAACGCAGGCCAAATTATCCGCGAGGCCGCCAAGCTTATCCGAGGTGGCGGTGGCGGTCAGCCCCATTATGCGTCGGCAGGTGGCAAAAACCTCGACGGTATTTCTGTGGCCGTAGACAAGGCCGTTGAACTGGCTTGCCAATAAAATGGATGCATTTCCCTACCCCACTTCAAGGGAAAGGGAAATGATTAGCTTTACTTTTATACAGATTTAAGGCTGGTTCTAAATATCCACCAAGGCATTACCTCGGTAAACACCATTGAAAAGTTAGTGTGGAACTTTTAGAACCAGCCTTATATCCTTACCAAAAACGCAACACCCCTCGCCCCACGGCAGCGCATATCTGCCCCAAAGGGCCATCAAACAAAACGATAATGCAAAACCAAACCTTGCGCACAGCCTTTAAACGTGGCTTTCTTTTCTTTTCGGCCACAGTATTGTTGCTAACCTTTCAGTTTCTCTTTGTGTTGTTTACCAGCAACACGCTCGACATCATGTCGCCCTTAGGCTATCTCTTTTTCTTTGCGTCGTGCCTATCGCATGCCGCTTGTTTAGCCCTTCTGCCATACCTTATATATGTGCTCATAGCCTGTACGGGCTGTGTGCGCATAGCCCGCGTGGTGCATTTTGTGCTAGTAGTATTGCTGGTATTGCTCGTTTTCCTCGATGCACAGGTGTATGCCATCTATCGTTTCCACATCAACGGCTTTGTGCTGAACATGGTTTTCGGTCCTGGTGCGGGCGAAATATTCACCTTCGACACATGGCTCTACCTCAAAGAATTGGGCCTTTTCCTCTTACTCCTTGGCGTTGTGTATGGTGCCTATTGGCTTTCGGGTTGGGTTTGGCGCAAACGCGGCAAGGCCTACGTGGCGGCCATCGTGTGTACATTGGTAGGTAGCACCCTCTTTGCCCACCTCACACATATCTACGGCGCGTTCATGTCGCAGGCATCAGTGGTGCATAGCGCCAAACTCTTACCTTATTATTTCCCCACCACGGCCTATTCGTTCATGACGAACCTAGGCTTTAAAGCTCCCGTAGACACGCGTATGCTGCAAAAGGGCGGCAACGGAACCCTTGCTTACCCCATACATGCCCTGCAAACCGAACGTCCCGACAGCCTGCCCAACATCGTATTGGTGTTGCTCGACTCGTGGAACAAACGTTCGCTAACGCCCCAATGTATGCCCAACACCTACCGATGGGCCCAACAACAGCAATGGTTCGACAATCACCTCAGTGCCAGCAACGGCACACGCAGTGCTGTTTTCGGTTTGTTCTTCGGTCTTACATGCTATTATTGGGAAGATTTCGAGGCCGCAAGGGTCAGTCCGGTGTTCATCGACCGCTTACAACAGCTGGGTTACGACATACGTGTCTATCCCTCAGCGCAATTTTACAATCCAAACTTTGCCAAGGTGGTGTTTGGCAAAGTGAAGGGCGTTAGAACCGAAACGGCAGGTAACACGGCACTTGAACGTGACCAACGTATCTGTGCCGACTTCATTGGCGAATTGCCAGAACGCCTTAAAAGCAAACGTCCGCTGTTCTCGTTTGTGTTTTTCGACCTGCCACACAGTTTCGAACTCGACGCCAAACACAATGTCCCCTTTGCACCTGCGTGGCCTTATGCCGATTATACCAAGCTAAATAACGATATGGACCCGACGCCCTTTTTTAACCTCTACCTTAACACTTGCCATCAAGACGATATTTTGTTGGGGAAGATTTTCCAAACGTTAGAGCAACGCGGCATGCTTGATAACACCATCGTGATTCTCTCTGGCGACCACGGACAAGAGTTCAACGAAAACAAGAAGAACTACTGGGGACACAACGGCAACTTCTCGGTATGGCAGATTGGAGTGCCGCTAATTTGCCACTTCCCAGGTGCAAAACCGCAGAAATATAGCCACCGCACTACACATTACGACATTGTTCCTACGCTGATGCACAACTATTTGGGCGTTAAAAACCCTGTTTCCGATTATAGCATGGGGCATCTTCTCAGTGATAACAGTTCGCGTAAGTGGCATATCGTGGGCAGTAACCTCAACTATGCCTTTATCATTGGCGGCGACTCTATCTTAGAAAAGAATGCAGAAGGCGGTCTGGATGTTTACGATGCCCGCATGAATCCCGTATCTAACTACCGATTAGATACGCGGGCATTTAATAAGGCAATGGATAAACTCAACAAGTTTTATAAGTAAAGCCAGCAACGCACCGCCTTTTGAGGTGGTTATAACCCCTACCAATCACAAGGAAAAGGTGGAAAGGTGAAAGAGTGAAAAGGTGAAAAGATGGCTGACAAGTTCACGAGTTAACGAGAGAACAAGTTCATGCGCGCAGACATCTTTTCACCTTTTCACTCTTTCACCTTTTCACCTTTTCACCTTTACAAAGTCTTCTCACTTTGTCTTCCGCTCGCTTTCTACCTCCCGTTTAAAGAAATCTTCCAACCTTTCTTCCCCATAAATAGGTGCTTGCATGTTCATAGCCATTGCCGTAAGGAAGAATTCTAGTGGGCCATACGTTTTGGCAGGAGTAAACAAACGAAGGAGAAAGAGCGTAGAGCGGCGCACGAAGTCGGGCAAATGACGAACACGTGGCTGATGGCCGTAGGCTCGTAATGCCAATTCAGCAATTTGATTGTGCGTTAACAAGTCGGGTCCACCGATGTTAAGTTCGTGCTGCTGGCTATGCAAAGCATCTACAACAGCCCGCGCCAAATCGGCCCCATGAATGGGATTCATGCGCAACATGCCATCGCCAAAGAGCCAAACACTTCCCCCTTTGGCCATTTTAAGGAAGTCGCGCATATCAGAAAAGAACCCCGTTGGGCGAACAATACAATAATCTAGCCCAGAGTTTTTCAGGTAGTCGCCCAACCGTTCCTTAGCCTCGCAAATCTTCAAGTGTCGCATATTTGCGCCATTAAACACCGAAACGTAGATAAAACGTTTCACTCCACTGCGTTTAGCCTCGTCAATGAGGTTGGCATTGGCCTGGAAATCAACATCCATATAGGTCATGCCGTCCTTCTGCCGAGTGATGCCTACCGTACTTATCACCACGTCTATGTCTTCGCAAACGCCCTTTAAAGTGTCGGGCAGCGTAACCTCGCCCACCCTTACATCAACGTTCGGCGAAACCGATTGCATGCGCAACGGATTGCGCACAATCACGCGCGTTGAGTAGTTTCGCCGTTGCAATTCGCGCAAAACGAAACTTCCCAAATAGCCCGTTGCACCAGCCAACAGAACGCGACAGCCTTCCGCAGCCTGCAATGGTGTGTTGTCTGCTTGCTCAACCATCACTTAAAGAATTTCGACAGGACTTAAATTCCCGCACCTAAGTTGGGATTATCCTGCTCTTCGGGCGTGTTGTTGGTGGGCGTTGTGGACTGGTCAGACAAGTCAGACTGTTTAGACAAGCCAGACAAGTCTGATGACGTTTCCGTTTCATCTTGCGTGCCAACCTCCACCGCATCGGCCTCCATCGCCTCGCATTCGGCCTGCTGTTGTGCCTCAATTCGTGCCACTTGTCGGTGTATGTTCATTATCTTAAAGGCGTTGGCACATTCCACTACGCCATAAAACACCATAGCCCAACCAAGGAAGAGCAAGGGGGCAGAGGCTATCCACGAGGGTTTGAAGAGGGCAATGAGCCCCACAACAAACACAAACGAGGGCATGAGCCAAAAATAAAGACTCAGTTTAGAAAGCTTAACCACACTGGCCAAGGTTACATATTGCCCTACGGCACCTAAGATAAGAATGGCGCCGAGGATGTAAACCATCCAATTAACCACAATGGTGGGGAACGCAGCCAATACAACGCCCAGCACAAGACTGCCAATACCAACCACGGGGAACGTGGGTTTGTTTAGCGAAATGGGTCTTCCCTCTACGTCGACAGCGGCCGTAGGCTTGGCGTTTCGGTTCACCAAGTAGACGATACACGAGATTAAGCCCGATATAAAGAATAACACGCCGATGATAATGGTTATCCACGTCACCGTGTCTTCGCGGTATTTAATTAACAATAGTCCCACCACAATGGCGATGATGGCACGGATGAAAGATGTTTGAACTGTCTTCATATCTCATTGGATTATATATACAAGTGGATTACAGATGGCAGGTTCTGTCAACTCGGAGATTAAGTGTAAGCATGTATTGCTGTTGTTTTCTCGTTGCTCAAAAAGTCTTAGAACTCCTCATTACCCGACTACAAAAATACAAACTATCTTTTGTCGGTGCAATATTTTTGGTTACTTTTGTGCGGTGTTTATGACAAAGGGCATCCAAAGGCCAGCACTTAGGCAGACCGAACACGTCCAACGAAAAGTGCTAAGCAACCCCCTTTTCGCCCGAACTCATAAACGGATAAAGCGCATATTGGGCATAAACTCCTAAACTCACGCCGCAAACTTACATGCCCATAAACTCAAAACTTCACAAACAAAATAGATGACAACACTTTTATTGGTGCGCCACGGCGAGACTGTGGCCAACGCTAACCAAATACTTCAAGGTCAAACGCAAGGCGAACTGAACGAAACGGGCGTGGCACAAGCCGAAAAGCTAGCACGCGAACTTAGCGATACGCCCATCGACGCCTTTGTAAGTAGCGACTTACAACGCGCCGAACACACCTGTCGCATCATTGCTGCGCCACACAATAAGCCTTTCTGCACCACTCCACTCTTGCGCGAACGCGATTGGGGCGGTTTCACTGGCGCATTTATCCCTAGCCTAAAAGGCAAGGCTTGGCCCGAAGATGTGGAGTCGCTAACGGACATCAAGCATCGCGCCCGCCTCTTTCTCGACATGATTGTCCAACGCTACCCCAACCAAACGGTGCTAGCCGTGGGCCACGGCATCATCAATAAGGCTATACAAAGCGTGTTCTACAACAAGGAAATGCACGAAGTGGAGAAGATGGGGAATGCGGAAGTGAGGGTGTTAAAGGTGAAAGGGTGAAAGGGTGAAAAGGTGAAAAAATGGCTAACGCCATCAAGGCATTTGGCTTAACTCCTTAACTCCATAACTCCTTAACTCCATAACTCCTAAAATGAACTCCTTAAATTATTAACCAGTCAGCATCAACTTGCGTCACTACCAACTCTGTTTGTGAGGCTACTAGCTACAAAGACTGACACTACAAGCAGCTTGTAGTGCGACTACAAGCAGCTTGTAGCGTGGCTACAAGTAGTTTGTAGTGTGACTACAAGCCACTTGTACTCGCTGTACAAGATAGCTTGTACTGCATTGGTTGCAAAAAAACGTATTGAACAAGCATAATTACAACAGCCAACACACTTGTCAAACATGGTCTCGAAACCCTCAAAACATCCTTTAAACTGTGCCTTACAACGCAATTGGGAAAGCACATCATTCCCCTTTCCCTTTGGAGAGAGGTTGGGTATAAAGCCTGTTATGAACTGCGTAGAGGCTCTTTATTCCACCTGATTCTTCGGCCAATTCACCAAAAACAATTTGCTTTTGGCTCGCGTAAAAGCCGTGTACAGCCAATGTAAGTAATCAGAACGCGACGTGTCTTCTGGCACATAGCCTTGATCAAGAAACACATGTTCCCATTGTCCGCCCTGCGCCTTATGGCAAGTAACGGCGTAAGCGAACTTCACCTGCAAAGCATTGAAGAAGGCATCACCTTTTACCATCTTCATTCTATCGGCTTTCAAAGGAATATCAGCGTAATCGTTCAACACATTATTATATAGTGCCTCGTTTTGCTGAGCCGTGAGTGCAGGCGACTCAGAAAGCAAACTATCTAGCACAACCGTTACTTGCAATTCTTCGTTCTCGTAGTCGGTAAGCTGCAACCACACATCGGCAAAGCGCAAGCCGTGAGCCCTTTGTTCGTTTCTTACACGCATCACGCGCGCCCTGTCGCCATTGGCAAGAAAGCCAATAGAACTACGTTCTTTCTCCGTCCAATGGTAGTTATTCTTCACCACCATAAGCAAATCGCCCGTGGTAAGCAGTTCTTCGCGGCCAAGCACCGTGTTTCTGATGCCTTGGTTAAAAACGTTTGCCCGCTTGTTGCTGCGTGTCACCACGATGGTTTCGTCCATCCCCACCTCAGCATAGCTGGTGTTGAGCGTCTCGATAAGTTCGTCACCAGGGACAACTTGTAAGTCGGCGAACCCATCCAAGCGTATTCGTGGCAACAGCGTATCTTCGTCGCGCCCCATTAGTTGCCGCAAACAAGTGGCATTGAACAAGATGCCGCTAGCCGATTGCTGCCTTACCACCTCGTTTAAGTCGCATGCAAACACCTCCATGCCATAGCCTTGCATAAACTGTGTGTCGAGTGCAGGACTCTGTTCTTCGCCCACTGGCGGCAGCTGAGCTTGGTCGCCGATGAGCATAAGACGGCAATTGCGCCCAGCATATACATATCGCACAAGGTCGTCGAGCAGTCGTCCGCTGCCAAAAGCGGCCTCTGCCCCACCTCCGTTGGCCACCATCGAGGCCTCGTCCACCATAAACAGCGTGTCGGCATGCAGGTTATCGTTCAGGTTATACTCGCCCCCAACGCCAGCAAAGGCACGCAATCGGTAAATTTTACGATGGATAGTAAAGGCCGCATGCCCGCCACTGTTTAGCGAAAACACCTTGGCCGCACGCCCCGTAGGTGCCATCAGCACCGTTTTCTGTCCCAATAGTCCCAACGCTTGCACAAAGGCACCAGCCAAAGAACTCTTTCCGGTGCCCGCACTCCCTCGCATCAGCATCAGCGAATGGGGGTTGCGGCTCACCAAAAAATGGGCGAAAAGGCGTATGGCCGACGCCTGTTCGTCTGTTGGCGTATGGCCGAAACATTGCGTTAGGCGAAGGGTTATCTCATCGGTAATCATTGTTTTTTGATTTCTTAAACACCAAGTTTGCAAACATTTTTGTAATTTTGCAGGAGCGTTGTGCAAGGTTTGTCCTTGTTACGGCGTACCCAACACAACGGAATGCAAAGTTAGGAAAAGTATCCCGAACACCGAATGAAAGTAAACATTAATTACATCTTGGCGTTTTGCGCAGTAGTATTGCTGGCCCTATGCGTGCTAAGCATCGTCCGCGCCGCCGCTTAAACCCCACCCAAAGCCATGCAGGAGACTGCCCCCGACCTACATATACAGCAAACGCGACTGGTGATACGCGCCACACGCAACACGCTTTCCTTCGCCGCAGTTGACCCTACGGTGCAGACAAACTTGTTTTTCGAACCCTATACCGTTCGTAGCGGCATCTCTGTTGCGGCCAACTTACGCGAGGCTTTCAAGACATCTACCTTGCTACTTCGTGGTTACAAGCGCGCCAACCTGTTGGTAGACACGCCGGTTATGCTCGTTCCCATCGACGAATTCCAAGAGGAAGATGTGCGACAACTATACCATCGCACGATGGTTTTGGCCGATGCCGATACGATGATGCACCATGTGCTGCCCGATCTCAATGCAGTGGCAGCCTTCGCCGTGAACAAAGACCTTAAATTAGTGGTTGACGACCACTTTGCCGACGTGCGCATAACGCCGCTAATGAAAGGTGTGTGGACACATTTACACCGCCGTAGCTTTACGGGAAGTAGGCGCAAGCTATACGCTTACTTCCATGACAAGCGCCTAGAAGTGTTCTCGTTTGGCAAGAATAGATTTAAATTTAGCAACGCTTTCGACACCAACAGCTCGCGCGATGCCGTGTATTTCATCCTTTATGTGTGGAAACAGCTGGGGTTCGACAGCATGCAAGACGAGCTGCACCTTTCGGGCGACATACCCGACAAGGAGTGGACGAAGACCGCCTTGTTGGAATTTGTGAAGAAAACATACGTGGCCAACCCCGTAGCCGACTTCAATCGCGCGTCCATCACCGCCATTGAGGGGCTGCCTTACGACCTTATGACCATCTTCGTCAGGGGCGTTAAAGAGGGCGTAAGATAAGTTTGCCCCCAACAACCACACGCCCCAATCACCCTTACAACCCACTCATCATGCGCATCATTACCGGACTATATAAAGGTAGGCACTTCGACATTCCTCGCTCATTTAAGGCCCGACCCACCACCGATTTCGCCAAAGAGAACATCTTTAACGTGCTAAACGCATACGTAGATTTTGAGGATGCCACGGCATTAGACCTCTTTGCAGGCACGGGCAGCATCTCGCTAGAACTGCTTTCAAGGGGATGTGCCAACGTGGTGAGCGTGGAAACCGACCGCGAACACGCCAACTTCATTCGCCAATGCACCACAAAACTGGGCACAGACAAAAGTTTGCTTATCCGTGGCGACGTGTTTCGGTTCATCAAAAGCTGCCGCCAACAGTTCGATTTCATCTTTGCCGACCCGCCATACGCCTTACCCGAATTGGAGAAAATACCCGATTTGATTTTCCAACACCAATTACTTAAACCCGACGGCGTGTTTGTTTTTGAGCACGGAAAAGGCAACGACTTCTCCCAACATGCCCATTTCGTGGAACATCGGGCATACGGCAGTGTCAATTTTAGCTTGTTTAAGGCGGGGGAAGAAAGCGAGTAACCCCCACCTCATTCAGCTTTCAAGATGGCACTTTCGGCCTCTTTGCGGACATTTCGCACAGATTTGGGTGTCTTTTTACCATAGTCCACACTCCAAATCATCTTCAATGTGGCGTATTGGTTATGCCAATCGCTTTGCCTTTCACCATGATAGGCATACACGCCTGCGAGCAAATCGGTTGTAGTTACATTGCGTCTGATGAAGAGGTTAGAGCAATTCATCTCTACACCAATATTATTATGGTTCCAAGACAAAGCAATATCGTAGAGCCATCCCGTTTTTACCAGCTTATGATTATCAACCAATTGGCGTTCGGGCGTTTTGACTGATGCCGAAAAAGCGAAATCGTTTACGTAACAATTGGTTTCAAGTGCAGCACTCCACTTTGTGTGTTGCAATTGTGTTCCGCCCCTCAGCACATTCCTTTCCCAATTGGCATCCACCTTTACATTAAACATTTTTGAAGGCCGATAAGTAGTAGAAAACGAGCAAGAAGGGGCATGATAGCGCGTGTCGCTTCTAAAAGTATTCACCATTTTATCTCCCTCGGCATGGTAATCGTTGGTTATAATATGATTGGCAAACAGATAGCTAGCCGATACATTCATGGCCAAACGCGAGAAAGTTAAGCCATACGTTAGTCGGGGAGAATATAATATGGAGTTGTGCATGTCGGGATTGCCGCGCCTAAGCATCACCCTATCCACTTGTTGGGTTACATAATTCACCGTGTTTAAAGTGGGATAAGTGTTTCCTAGTTTAAGTTCGGCGCGCAATAGTTGCACATCCGACAGGCGGTTAGCCACCGAAAAGCCCAAGCGAGGCGTAACATGCGTTATAGCATCGTAACCTTTTAACCGATAGTTTAGGTACGAAAGGCCAGGTTTGAAGTCGAAAAACAATCGCCCCACACGCTGCGTATAGTCGACAAACAATATCGTTTCAGACGAGCGCAAGCGTTGCCACGCGGGCAAAAAATGTGATAGTGCGACTTGCTAAGCCTTAAATATTCAGACAAACTGAACGACAAACTGTTGCCATGCTTTAATTTAAGGTTGTAATACACGCCCAATCGCGAGTACAGGTAGTTCTCCGTAACGTCCGACTTGTACGTATCTCCACCCTCCACGTTATTATTAAGATAATGGTTTCGCGAATAATAACCATCGTAAACTGTTTCTATTGATTGGTTTTCGCCCATTTTCCATGTTCCATAGAGAAACAATTCGGGGCGAAAACTACGCTCACCACCGCTTTGTAAAGTAGCCAATCGCCCTGACATCGGCCCAGTATAATACCATTCGCCCTCCTTATTCTCAAATGTTCGCATGTAGTTCAGCCCTCCCTTTATCATCCAAGTGGCCCGTTCTTTCATCCTGCTCACACTGCATTGGGCATATTTGTTAATTCTTAAAGTAGAGCGTTCGGGCAACACGCCCATTCTATCAACATCGCCACTTGCAAGCGAAAAATGTTCGCTCTCTATGATATGGTTTCGCGGTTGCTGTACGGCGTAGCCTGCCCAAGCGTTGAAATTGGTGCTCTTCACCGAATATTTAGACACAGCGTTATAGTCGCCTTGCAAAAAACCAAGGCCTTGCAGCGCATCAATCTGCGTGTATCCGCCATGCGTTAAGCGTTTTGTAACGAAGTTTAAGGCGGCAACATCCTTGGCATACTTACCCGTTGGCATGTCGATATACTCCACCTTAGCCACGTCTCTCGGCCGTAAGGCTCGCACTTCGCGTACATCCACCTCGCGCCCATCTATATAAAGTGTAGCTCCCCCTGCTGGTGTGTTCACCTTAAAGGTTTTCCGGTCTACGCTAACTCCAGGTATCATAAGGTTTCGCACAAGGTCGTAGCCCGTGTGTGCATGCTTACGTTGTTCGGGTGTGGGCATAGCCACGATACGATCGGCCTCGCGTGTAAGGTGTTTTGCAATTACGTTCACCTCCGCCAAAGTCTTTTCGCTCGCCACACTGTCTGCGTTCTCTGTTGGTGTAGCCACTTGTGCGCGCATATTTACTGGTGCCAAAAGGAGAGAAAGCAAAAACAGGCACCAACATTTTCTCCCCAACAACAATCTATGAACCATATTCTCCATCATGCCTTTGAAATTAATGAACAAACGATAAGGTTATTTTCCAAAACCATAGCCTTTGCAAATATAATCAAAATAGAAGAAAAAAGGAAACGCGACATTCACTAACAACACTAATTAACGATAGCAACCAGATTGGTTTTACCTGCCCATAGTAAGGCATTTAGTTGGGTTTATCGGGCTAGCCCCACTAAAACGACTAGATAAACAAGAAGACCTAGCCAGACCAGCAGAACTACTCTCCTCCGCCAACAACCATCCCTCCTATAATCCCCCCTTCACCAACAAATAGGGCGTAAGCTGTTTGCTTATGATGGTTTTTATTGCTAACTTTGTGCAAAAATACAAACCCAAACAACTTATGAACAACAAAACGCTGATTGTGGGGGCTTGCCTGGCAGTAGTAGGCAGCCTTAACGCCCAAACCAAGGATGGTGGAATATCCTTGCAAATGCTGCAACAGATACAGCAAAACGGTAAACAAACCACGGCCGAAAGAGCCATCGCTAATGCCATTGCCACCAATTCTATCGACGAGTTGGCACGCACGCCACAAAGTCGCGCCGACGTTGACGCATATTTTAGCGTGGAAACGCCCAAACAAAACATACACAACCAAAAGAGCTCGGGAAGATGTTGGATGTTTACAGGCCTGAATGTGCTCAGGGCCGACTTTGCCTTACGCAGCGATTCGCTAACGGTTGAGTATTCGCACGCTTACCTCTTTTTCTACGACCAGCTAGAAAAAGCCAACCTCATGCTGCAAAGTGTGGTAGATTGTGCCAAGAAACCCATCAACGACCCCGAAGTGCAATTCTTCTTTAAGCATCCGCTTAACGATGGTGGAACATTCTGTGGCGTGGCCGACTTGGCCGAAAAATATGGCCTTGTACCCAAAAGTGTGATGCCCGAAACCTATTCGAGCGAGAACTCTAACCGCATGTCGAAGTTGATTTCGTCGAAGTTGCGCGAGTTTGGACTTGAACTTCGCAAGATGGTTGCCGCCAAAGCAAAACCTGCACAGATACAAGAACGCAAGACACAGATGCTTGCCACGGTGTATAAGATGCTTGCCTTGACCTTGGGCGAACCCGTTAAGTCGTTCCAATACGCCTTTAAGAACAAGGAGGGCAAGGCCATTACGCCCGTTGAGACCTATACGCCGAAACAATTTTACGACAAAACAGTGGGCCGTTCGCTTAACGAAAACATCATTATGGTGATGAACGACCCCCGCAACGCCTATTATAAGGTGTACGAAGTGAAACACGACCGCCATACCTACGACGGACATAACTGGCGTTACCTTAACCTTCCTATGGAAGAGATACATAAGATGGCCATCGCATCGCTTAAAGCTGGGCATAAGATGTACAGCTCTTACGATGTGGGCAAGCAGCTAGACCGCAGCAAGGGCTATCTAGATGTCAACAACTTTGACTACGGACCACTCTTCGGAACAACGTTCCCCATGAACAAAGCAGACCGCATTGCCACCTTCGACAGCGGCTCTACACACGCCATGACCTTAACGGCTGTTGACCTAGATAGCCAAGGTAAGGCTTTGAAATGGAAGGTTGAAAACAGCTGGGGAGACGACAACGGACACAAGGGCTACCTCATCATGTCGAACAATTGGTTCAACGACTTCTTCTTCCGTTTGGTGGTAGACAAGCAATATGTGTCGGCCGACATACAAAAGATGGCTGCACAAGCACCCATCATGCTATCGTACGACGACCCTGTGTTTGCGGATGATCTCTAAGGGAAAGGTGAAAAGGTGAAAAGGTGAAAAGGTGGAAAGGTGAAAAGATGCTTCGCCACAAACTTGTCAACTTTGAAAAGGTGAAAAGGCATCAGCCATCTTTTCACCTTTCCACCTTTTCACTCTTTCACCTTTAAAAGGCATCAGCCATCTTTTCACCTTTCCACTTTTTCACTCTTTCACCTTTAAAAGGCGTCAGGTAACTATTCAGCGATACCCGATATATACAGTG
>NZ_KV815093.1:0-599 GCF_001814145.1 Prevotella sp. HMSC073D09
ACCAAAACGCACTCTATTTTGCTGCAAATAGCCCAAAATCTGGTACAAAGGGCGGTTCATTGGAATAAACATCCAGTTTGTTAGCACTCACATAACAACACATTTTGCATCAAAACCAACCTTCGCGAGAATCGATTTTTTGCAAGATAGGCGGTTGGTGGGCAGAAAGGGCACTCACAATGTTAAATTTCTTACTAAAAACTAGACAAAAAAATAATGCTGTATACACGCGCATGGGCAACAGCACTGAAAACGCGTATGTTTACTATCAGCCTGCGCAAACGGTTGCTAGGCATGCCGCACAAGTTGACAAGGTGACGGGTTAACAAGTAGACAAGTTGACAAGCTGACGGGTTAACAAGTAGACGAGTTGACGAGTGGACAAGTAGACGAGTTGACGAGTGGACAAGTGGACAAGTGGACAAGTGGAAGAGTGGACAAGTGGACAAGTGGACATGTTGACATGTTGACAAGTAGACGAGTTAACGAACTAATGTTGACTTAAAACTATAACTCGCAATGTGATGAACTTATAACTTTATAAACTCATAAACTTATAAGTCCTTAACCTCACAAACTCATAACCTCACAAACTCATA
>NZ_KV815094.1:0-13653 GCF_001814145.1 Prevotella sp. HMSC073D09
TTCACCTTTCCACTTTTTCACTTTTTCACCTTTATAAAGGATACTCTTCAAAGGCGTACAGCACCGTTGACAGATAGCGTTCGCCCGTGTCGGGCAACAAAGTAACGATGCGTTTGCCCGCGTTTTCGGGGCGTTTAGCCAGTTGTGCCGCGGCAAAGGCGGCCGCTCCCGACGATATACCAGCCAACACACCCTCTTGTTGAGCCAATTGCCTACCCGTACGTATCGCGTCGTCGTTACTCACCTGCACCACTTCATCTATCACTTCTGCATTGTAGGTCTTGGGAATGAAACCAGCACCGATGCCTTGTATCTTATGCGGACCTGGCTTACCGCCACTCAGCACGGGCGAATCAGTAGGTTCAACAGCCACGATACGCACATTGGGGTTTTTCTCTTTCAAGTACTTTCCAACACCCGACACCGTTCCACCTGTACCCACACCAGCCACAAATATGTCTACTAGTCCGCTCGTGTCGGCCCAAATTTCGCGTGCCGTAGTCTCGTAATGCCGTTCGGGGTTGGCCTGATTCTCAAATTGTTGCAGTATAACAGCCCCAGGGATGGCCGCCCTAAGTTGTTGTGCTATTTCTATGGCTCCCTTCATGCCGTCTTTTCCAGGCGTAAGTTTCACTTGCGCGCCGTATGCCTTCACCAAATTTCGTCGCTCAACGCTCATTGTTTCGGGCATGGTAAGTATGAGTTGATAGCCCTTAACGGCAGCCACAAGCGCCAAGCCCACACCCGTATTGCCGCTAGTGGGTTCGATAATGGTTGCTCCGGGTTTCAGCAGGCCGCTGCGTTCGGCATCCTCAATCATAGCCAGTGCAATGCGATCTTTCACACTTCCGCCAGGGTTAAAACTCTCTATCTTTGCCACAATGGGCGTTTCAAGGTTGTTGGAAGCCGAAAACTTACCAAGTTCCAACAACGGGGTGCCTCCGATTAGCTCGGTCAGCCGTTTTGCAATACGTGCCATACACTCTATTTTCTTTTGAGATTAATATTCTTTTCACGGTGCAAAGTTACGAAGAAACACAAAAGCACACAATCGCATAAGTGTGGTATATTTGCCTAACACAAGAGAGAATAGGGGTACAAAAATGCGTGAAGGCAGTACATCTTCCCACCCTATGTAAAATTTTCAGCCCGTTTTTTAACATTATGAGTGCCGTTTTCGGCCACCAACCGCCCACCCGACCGCAAAAATCCGATTCTCGTGAAGGTTTGTTTGGATGCAAAAGGGGGGCAGTTGTGGATGCCGACAAAATGAATACGCATTGCATAAAACCGCAGTTTGCACCATACTTTGTGCTATTTGCTGCTAAATGTAGTGCATTTTGGTGCTAAACGCAGTGCAATATGCCGCTAAACGCAGTGCGTTTTGGTGCTAAATGCAGTGCGTTTTGGTGCTAAACGCAAGCTATTTTGGTGCTAAACGCAAGGCAAAATGCTGTTAAATGCGAGGCGATAAGCATAAATATTCACCGCAATTGTATAGACAAAACCATTCAGAACCATAAAAAACATGGCTAAAAAGAGCAAAATACACATTAAAAAGTGGAGTTTTAGGGACTAAAAGTGCGTTATTGGGGGAGTGAAAAACAACAATTAGGCTACCATCTAGAAAGGCAAAGTGATACTAAATGCACGTGATGTTCGCAAAAAAGGACAAAAAGAAGAAACGTAAAAGGCAGAAATAGCATCGATTTGCCTGCTTTGAAGCCATTTTTTTCGCTAGAATGGGGTGGCAAGCAGAGTGCAATTTGTAAAATTTATTGTAAGTTTATGAGTTGGTGAGGTTGTGAGTTGGTGAGGTTGTGAGTTTGGTGAGTTGATGAGATGATGGGATGATGGGATGGTGAGTTGAAGGGTTGATGAGTTGGTGAGGTTTGTGAGATTAATTGATATGATTGCTATATCTAACTCATTTAAAGTGATGAAGAACTAACAAATACAAGCGTTTACCTGAGTACAAAACCGCGATGCTGCTCGCAAATCACCTCAACTTTTCGTACATTTGCAGTGTTCTTTTGCACAAGGTCTGCACTCCGCATGATAAGCAAGTTGAAAGATACAAAGGGCAAAAGCATGCGGCGGTGATGAAATGAAATTCGAAAATAGTAGCATTCATAGTTTATAAAATTCAAAAAGCATAATGATAAGTCATGGTTTTGAACAAGCTAACAATAATGAAACGCTTGTTGATAGAATAAAAGGAACCATCTATGGCCAAGCCATTGGCGACGCACTAGGCTTGGGTACAGAGGGAATGACAGACGAAGAAATGGCCTTGAAATATCCCAATGGCATTACCCATTATAGTGACATCTTTCAAGACCATCATCGTAAAAGGTGGAAAATGGGCGATTGGACCGACGACACCGACATGATGCTGTGCATTGCCAATGCCGTTATCAAGGATGAAGGAGTTAATCTGACAACTATTGCCCAAAACTTTAAGCATTGGGCGGATGGCTGTCCGATGGGCATTGGCGAAACCACACATAAGGTTTTACTCTTTGGAGACTACGTAGAAAAACCTTTTGAGGTGTCTAAGAAAATTTGGGAGATGAGCCATTGCAGAGCGGCAGCCAACGGAGGACTGATGCGAACATCGGTTGTTGGCTTGTTTCCCAAGGCAGTAGAAGTGTGTGCAGCAAATATTTGCAGGCTAACACACTACGACCCGCGCTGCGTTGGCTCGTGTGTTATCGTGTCTTTGCTGATACATAGCTTGGTTTACGAAGGCAAAGGCCTGTCTTATCACCAAATAATAGACTTGGCCAGGAAATACGACAATAGGATTATCGAGTACGTAGACCTATCACTCGACATCGATATTCGAGTGTTAGAACTACAAGATAAAAACTCTGTTGGGTACACCTTACGCTGTTTAGCCGCTGGCCTATGGGCTTATTGGCATGCCAAATCGTTTGCAGATGGCCTTTTAGCCGTTGTAAGGGCAGGCGGCGATGCCGACACTAACGCCGCTGTTGCTTGTGCGATTCTGGGTGCTAAGTTTGGGTATAACACTATCCCAACGGAATATGTTGACGGACTAGTTTATAAAGACCAGCTTGACGACGTAGTTAAAGGAATAAGCTTGTTAGTGCTGCATTAAAGGCGGCAATATAATATACGGTCTATCTGCCCTCAATCCACCAGAGATACCACTCCCCTCCCCCTTAGAGGGAGGAGCGAGGGGCAAGGACATTATTTTCCTTGCTCCATGTCGCGCTTGCTCTTCGACTTAGTTACAAGCCAAACACCACCAAACACCAAGATGATGGCTAGGCCCTGCGCCCACTTCAACACGCCGATACCCATCAGCACACTAACCGTTACCGACACGATGGGCTGCACATAATTGTAGATGCTAACCACCGTGGGGCGAAGCGTTTTCTGCCCAACCATGATGAGGCAATAGCAAACAAAGGTGCAAATAACCACCACGTAGGCGGTTTCGAGCCACGTAATGCCCCCTATTTGTGCCCAAGGCAATGCGGCGATATGCGCCCCGGTAAAAGGCAAAAGCAACAACGTGGCCCAAAAGAACATCCACTTGCTGACCGTTATCACCGAATAGCGACGCACAAGGGGATGGAAAAGCGAGAGATAAAAGGAGTAAGAAAACTGCGCCGCAAGGCAAAGCAGGTCGCCACGGATGTCGCCTTGCACGCGGTTTGTGGCCGCCGCGCTAGTAAGGATAAGTATCAATGCACCACTACAACCCATCAACACGCCCGTGGCCTTCTTCCCCGTGATGGGTTCTTTTAGGATGATGGCCGAGAAGACCATCGCGAAGATGGGCATCGAGGTGGTTACGATGCTGGCATTGATGGGCGAAGTGAGGCTCAGTCCGATGGTAAAACAGCACTGGTTGCACACCAATCCGAAGACGGCCGCACCTGCAAAGCGCAACACATCTTTGCGTGGAACATGCTCTTTACGCATGAAAAGCGACGTTAGCCAAAACAATGCCGCGCCACCTGCCACCCTAAACGACACCATTGTGATGCCGTCGATGCCGTGGCTCATGGCATCTTTGCCCAAAGGAGCCATCAATCCCCAAAACAAACAGGCAAGAAACATGGCCGCATGAGCCTGCAAAGGCGCTGCGCCACGGTTGCAACTAGGGGTTTGGCAAGTGTCTTTTTGAGTGTTATCCTGCATCACGTTGTGCGTTTGTTCACAAGGCGAAGTGGACGAACTTTCGCCGATGTGCGCTTTATCCATATCTTCTTTTAGTTTTTATGGTGCAAAGTTACTCAAATTTAGAATAAAATGCGTACATTTGTAAGGCAGGTTCTTGCAAATGGTTTCGTTGCCTTTTCGGGCGATAGGGGCATTTAGCAAAACGCACAGTGATAGAGAAGCGTAAAAGTTCAACAGGCCACAAGTCTGCCACCGCACAAGCGATACGGACGAAGGCCATAACAACAAGCCCACATGGAGAAATATGCTAACTACATCAAAGAGATAGAGATAGACTCGCTATGGAGCGGAACGCGGCACATTGTGTGGCGACTGCACAAGCAAGTGAACGTGCTGAGCGGTGTGAACGGCATGGGTAAGAGTACCATTCTAAACCGAGTGGTGAAGTGTTTGCCCAAGGGAGGAGACGCCAACCAATGCCATGTAAAGGGCGTGCACATAACGATGGAGCCCGAAGACGCTACGTGCATACGCTACGACATCATCCGTTCGTTCGACCGCCCCCTGCTCAACGCCGAGATTATCGCCAAGTTGGGGTTGAGCATCACGACGGAATTGGATTTCCAACTTTATCAGTTGCAACGCCGATATTTGGATTACCAGGTAGACATCGGCAACCGCATTATACAAGCCTTGCAAAGTGGCGCTCCCGATGCGGCACGTGTGGCGCAAGCTCACAACGAACCCAAGCGCATGTTTCAAGACATGATTGACCGCTTGTTTGCCGAAACAGGAAAAACCATCATACGCACCGAGAACGAAGTGCGTTTCTCGCAGATAGGCGAAACGCTGCAACCTTACCAACTGTCGAGTGGCGAAAAGCAATTGCTGGTGGTGCTGCTTACGGTGTTGGTTGAAGACCGTCTGCCCTTTGTTCTGTTTATGGACGAGCCCGAAGTGAGTATGCACATCGAATGGCAAAAACAGCTTATCGACCTTATTTTGCAGCTTAACCCCAATGTGCAGATAATTCTTACTACGCATAGTCCAGCCGTTATAATGGACGGATGGATGGACAGGGTGACAGAAGTAAGCGATATTACGGTGGAATAGAAAGCTGGTGGATGGACGAGTTAACGAGTTAACAAGTTCACGAGTTGACAAGTTAACAAGTTGACGAGTTGACAAGTTGACAAGTTGACAAGTTCACGAGTTGACAAGTTGGCAAGTTGGCAAGCTGACGAGTTGACAATTTTATGAGTTCACGAGTTGACAAGTTCACGAGTTAACAAGGTTGTGAGCTAACAAGCTAAGAGGCGAAGCCATCTTTTCACCCTTTCACTCTTTCACTTTTTCACCTTTAAAAGCTTTTTCACCTTTAAAAGCCCTTTCACCTTTAAAACATACTTCTCCATGCCCAAAGGCCTAAAAGAACACTTATCGTCTTCGTACTTCGAGGCGGCCAACAGGATGACGCCCAAAAGGGCGCGCAGGCGCATCGTGGCATACGTTGAAAGCTACGACGACATATTCTTTTGGCGCACGGTGCTAAGCAGTTTTGAAAACGCTAACCGATATTTCGAAGTGATGTTGCCTTCGAAAGAAAACAAATTGGAGCGGGGAAAGAAAGCCGCACTGATGAGTTTGATTGGTGAAAAGGTGGGTAACGACATGATTGCCTGCGTGGATGCCGACTACGACTACCTGCTGCAAGGGGCATCGCCACTTTCGAAAGCCATACTGAACAATCCCTTCGTGTTCCACACCTACGCCTACTCCATCGAGAACCTGCAATGTTTCGCGGGTGGTTTGCACGAGGTTTGCGTGGCCGCCACACTGAACGACCATTTTGTTTTCGACTTCCCCGACTTCTTTGCGCGCTATTCTCGTATTGTGTTTCCGCTCTTCGTCTGGAACATTTGGCATTATCGCATGGGGCGTTATGGCGAATTTACAATCACCGACTTTAACAGAATGATTGACTTCGGCAGGTTTTCGTTTCATCGTACCGAAGAACAGCTGGGTAAACTGCAAAGCAGGGTTGACCACAAACTGCGACAACTGCGCCAACGTCATCCCAACGCCAAGGCTAGCTGGATTGAGGTGAAAGCCGACTTGCTTAGGTTGGGCGTTACACCCGACACTACCTATTTATATATACAAGGTCATCATCTGGCCGACACGCTCGTAATCCCTATGCTTATGCGCGTGTGCGAATATCTTGTGCGCGAACGCGAAATGGAAATCCGTCAGCAAAGCGTGCATTCCACACAAATGCGAAACGAATTAGCATCTTATGCCCATAGTGTGTCAGACATGGCTCCAATGTTGAAGAAGAGTAAGGTGTATGTGGATGCTGCTCCATTTCTACAAATAAAGAAAGACGTGGAGGAGTTTTTGGAAAAGAGTGAAAAACAGGTGACGAGCTAATGAGTGGACAAGTTGACGGGTTAACCAGTTGACAAGTTAACCAGTTGACAAGTTAATGAGTTGGTGAGTGGACAAGGGGACAAGTTAACAAGAAGTATAAAATGCTGCCGTTAACCGCAAAGCTATTGGCTTAACTCCTTAACTCCATAACTCCTTAACTCCCCAAAAAGAACTCCATAACTCCTTAACTCCTAAAAAGAACTCCTCACTACTCTACCCCTAAAACATACTGCAAATGCCTCATGGCATGTCCTCCCCATTGGTTATCATCCACATGTTGAAAGCCAACGCTAGTGTATAGCCTTTCGGCCTTGGGGTTCCCTTTGTCAACAAGCAGACCAACGGCAGGCAATTGCAGTTGTTTGGCCTTTTCTATGGTAGCCCTTAACAGAGCCTTGGCAATGCCCTTACCCCGATAACGCGCATCTACAGCCAAACTGTCTACATACAATTCGCCTGCTGCCGTCTCGTCGTCCATATCGCCGAAGTCGCGATTAAAGCGCGCTAGGCAACCTTGAACAAAGGCCACACGCAGCCGATGCAAGTGGGCACCATCGTAAGAAGTGCAGATGCCAATCACTTCGCGTTGAGCATTGAGCGCCACAAGCGTGTTAAGGTAGCTGTATTGACTATCTGCACGACCGACCAAATCGGCCATTAGTTGATGAAAGCCCAACAATCCGTGCTCTTCGCCTGCAAAATACAGACAGCATTCGTGGTTCATCGCCTCCATGATAAGGCGGGCGATGTCGGGAGCTTGACTTGGTTGCGCTTGCTCTATTGTTATCATCTGCGAAAGAAATGGTTATGTAATAAAGAAAAGTCCGACTAGTTGGATTAATTCGAACTAGTCGGACCCTTTCAGACCAATCAAACCAATCCGATTAGCCGATTGGCCCATTTATCAATTGGCTTAGTAGCCATCAATCGAAGAACAACGTGCGTTCTACCCAATAAACTAAGATGCCAGCAAGGTATCCAACGAAAGCCACCCACGTTATGCGTTTCATGTACCAGCCAAAGGTAATCTTCTCTAAGCCCATCACAACAACGCCAGCTGCGCTGCCAATGATCAGCATAGAGCCACCAACGCCGGCACAATAGGCCAACAACTGCCAGAAAATACCGTCTACGGCCATGTCGCCAGTAGGTGCAATGGGGTACATACCCATACATCCAGCCACAAGCGGAACGTTATCTACAATGCTAGAAAGCACACCGATGATGCCCGTTACCAAGTAATGGTTGCCACCGCTTACGCTGTCCAATCCACGACCCATAGCCGTAAGCACGCCAATCTCTGCCAAGCAGCCCACAGCCATCAAGATACCAAGGAAGAAAAGGATGGTGCCCATGTCTATCTTGCGCAGCAAGGCAATGACGCGAGCCGACATCGAGTCTTCGCCCAAATGCATTCTGCGGTGGAAAATCTCAGTGGCAGTCCACAAAACGCCCAGCACAAGCAATATACCCATGTAGGGAGGCAGGTCGGTAAGGTAGCGGAAGATGGGAACAAACATCAGTCCGCCAACACCGAGGAAGAAAATAATGCGGCGTTGCACGCGTGTAAAGGCCAACGTGCTGTCTTCTGCCGATGCGGCCATAGCAGGCAGTTTGCCTTTCAACATATACTGCATGATGAAAGCGGGAACCAGCATCGACACCAACGAAGGCACCAAAATCTCGGTTATTACGCCAACCGTGGTGATAGAACCAGCAATCCAAAGCATGATGGTGGTTACGTCGCCGATGGGCGAGAAAGCGCCTCCCGAATTGGCAGCGATAATCACCAACGCGGCATACACCATGCGGTCTTGCTTGTCGGCCACGAGCTTGCGCAACACCATAATCATCACGATGCTCGTTGTAAGGTTGTCGAGGATGGCCGACAGGAAGAAAGTCATAAAGGCAATGCGCCACAACAGTCCGCGCTTGCTGTGCGTCTGTATGGAATCGCGCACGAAGTTGAATCCGCCATTGGTGTCAACAACCTCCACGATGGTCATCGCCCCCATGAGGAAGAACAGCGTTTCGGCCGTTTCGCCCAAATGTTCTCTCAGGCTTTCGCCCACGTGTGCCAATATTCCGGCAGCATTACCTGTCAATTCGGGCATGCCGGGCAACACGAATTCGGATGGGTTAACCATGAAAAGCGTCCAGCAAGCCACACACATCAAGAGCGCCACGGGCGCCTTGTTCACCTTCGTCAAGCTTTCGAGGGCAATGCAAAGATAGCCCATAATGAAGACAACGACGATTGCCAATGTCAATGAAGTCATTTCCCTACTATTGTTTTAGATATAACGTACAGGCCCACCGCGCAAACACCGTTCGTTTGAAGGTGAGATTGTCGGGTTGGCCTTTAACGCTGCAAAGATAACAAATATATTGCAATTATTCAGTTTGTAAGTTCGCGAGTTTTCGAGTTTGTGTGTTTTCTGGCCGATAAGGAGAGAAGTTTGGAAGTTTAAGTGGGACAACAAACGATTAACTCACAACCTCCACGAACTTTAAACTCATCAACTAACAAGTCCGTCAACCCACAAGTCTAAACCAACTCAGACACTTATAAACCCAAAAGCTTATCAACTCACGAACTCAGAAACTCACGAACTCAGAAACTCACAACCGCCCCTCCTATGCCAATTTGTCAGCGACATGACGGCCATCTGCTCTTGGCACAAGCTTTGCACATGAGGTTAGCGAGCGGCGGCCTACACAACCAGCGACACACACTCATTATATATATGGTGCGTGCCGAACAGCAAGGCCACAACCGCTAGCATTTAAATAACGAACAAAAATATAAAATAAAATATTCTTATGGGAAAAATTATTGGAATAGACTTAGGAACAACTAACAGCTGTGTTGCCGTTTTCGAAGGCAACGAGCCAGTGGTAATCGCCAATAGCGAAGGCAAACGCACCACGCCTTCTGTGGTGGGTTTCGTTAAAGACGGCGAACGAAAGGTGGGCGACCCCGCCAAACGTCAGGCCATCACCAACCCCAAGAACACCGTTTACTCGATTAAACGATTTATGGGAGAGACCTACGAGCAGAGCCGCAAAGAGGCTGAGGCCATGCCTTACACCGTAGTCGACGAAAACGGACTGCCTCGTGTGGACATCGAAGGCCGCAAATACACACCGCAAGAAATATCGGCGATGATACTTCAAAAGATGAAGAAAACCGCCGAAGACTATCTCGGACAAGAAGTAACCGATGCCGTTATTACGGTTCCTGCATACTTCTCCGACTCGCAACGTCAAGCAACCAAAGAAGCTGGACAAATCGCAGGTCTTAACGTACAACGTATCGTTAACGAGCCAACAGCTGCCGCCCTGGCATACGGTGTAGACAAGGGCAACAAGGACATGAAGATTGCCGTGTTCGACCTTGGTGGCGGTACTTTCGATATATCCATCCTCGAATTTGGTGGTGGCGTATTCGAAGTGCTTTCTACCAATGGCGACACCCACTTGGGCGGCGACGACTTCGACCAAGTGATAATCAAATGGCTGGCCGATGGCTTTAAGGCCGACGAGGGTATCGACCTAACGAAGGACCCTATGGCCATGCAACGTCTGAAAGAGGCAGCCGAAAAAGCTAAGATTGAGCTGTCGAGCACCACTTCAACCGAAATCAACCTGCCTTATATATCGGCAGAGGGTGGCGTGCCCAAGCACTTGGTGAAGACCTTGACGCGTGCTCAGTTCGAGCAATTGGCACACAACTTGATACAGGCTTGTCTCGTACCATGCCAAAACGCCATAAAGGATGCCAAGCTGTCTACCTCGGATATCGACGAAGTTATCCTCGTAGGAGGTTCGAGCCGTATCCCCGCCGTGCAGACATTGGTGAAGAACTACTTCGGCAAAGAGCCTTCGAAGGGCGTTAACCCCGACGAAGTGGTAGCCGTGGGTGCTGCCATTCAGGGTGCTATCCTCAACAAGGAGAGCGGTGTGGGCGACATCGTATTGCTCGACGTTACGCCTCTTACGCTGGGTATCGAGACAATGGGTGGCGTAATGACCAAACTTATCGACGCCAACACCACCATCCCGCACAAGAAGAGCGAAACGTTCTCTACAGCAGTAGACAACCAAACGGCTGTTACCATCCACGTTTTGCAGGGCGAACGTCCTATGGCTTCGCAAAACAAGAGCATCGGACAGTTCAACCTCGAAGGCATCGCTCCCGCTCGTCGCGGTGTTCCACAGATTGAAGTAACGTTCGATATCGACGCCAACGGCATCCTCAACGTGTCTGCCAAAGATAAGGCCACGGGCAAGGAACAGAAAATACGCATCGAGGCTAGCAGCGGATTGAGCAAGGAAGAGATTGAGCGCATGAAGGCTGAGGCTGAACAAAACGCAGCTGCCGACAAGGCCGAACGTGAGAAGGTGGACAAGCTTAACCAAGCCGACTCGATGATTTTCACCACCGAAAACTTCTTGAAAGACAACGGTGACAAAATCCCTGCCGACCAAAAGCCAGGCATCGAAAGCGCACTGCAACAGCTTAAAGACGCCCACAAGGCTGCCGATGTTGCCGCAATTGATGCTGCCATCAACAACCTTAACAGCGTGATGCAAGCTGCTAGCGCACAGATGTACCAAGGCGCAGGTGGTGCTCAACCCGATCCCAACGCTGGTTTCCAAGGTGCAGGCGGTGAGCAAGCACAAAGCGACAACACTGGCGACAATGTGCAAGACGCAGATTTTGAGGAAGTGAAATAAAAGTGCTAACAAACGCTAATCAAAAATAAGCAAATCCCAGTAACATAATAAGTTGCTGGGATTTTTATTTCTTAATAATGATTAAATATTATCGTTTTTAATCGTTTTTGTGCTTATATTTGTACCATATTTGTGCCGCGACTTAATGGGAGATAAAGTGCGACTTAATTTAAAAGATAGATTGATAATCAAATAGATACAAATAGTATGGCAAGTGCAAAATTTCAAATAGAGCGGAAATGCGAAATTTGCGGTAAATCTTTTATTGCAAAGACACTTACCTCCAGATATTGCTCTAAGAAGTGTTCTCAGGCTGCATACAAACAAAGAAAAAAGGAAGAACAGTTGGATGCATTGAAAAGAGAAAAGACTGCGAGAGTTCCGAAGAACCAACCATATCTCTCAATAGCTGATGCAACTGCGTTGTTTGATATTGGTCGCGACTCCCTTTATCGCTTAATCAGGAATAAGCAAGTCCGTTATTATAACCTCGGACTAAGGATGATACGTATTTGCAAAGCTGATTTACAAGAACGTTTTAATCTACGTCCTTACGATGAAAGAAGAAAGGAAAAACAATCGGAAGTAAAGACTTATCGGCTTGAGCCTGAAGATTGTTATACGATTGGAGAAATAGCTAAGAAGTTTGGTATCCATGATAGTACTGTATATCTGCATATTCGCAAATATTCTATTCCAACAAGGCAGATTGGTAATTACGTCTATGCACCAAAATCAGAGATAGACAATTTGTATAAACACTAACCCGCGACATACAATGAGAAAGGAACTTGATAACACAAAGGCAACAGTACGATTGCGAAAGAGTGCCTATCGAAAAGAATGGTACTTGTATATAGAAAGCTATCCTGTGAGAGTAGCAGGCAAAGATTCTCCACAAAGAGTGCGTGAGTATTTAAACAGAACAATCACTACTCCTATTTGGGATAAAAGCAGAACTGCTCGTACTACCGAAGCGACTCAAACATTCAAACCTAAACGAGATTTGAACGGAATTATCTTGTGCAAAAGTGAGATAGACCAAGAGGCCTGTATTTATGCAGATAGTGTTAGAAAACTACGGCAGCGTGAATATGATAATGCAAGCTTGTATAGTGACACAGAAACAGAACAAGCAGAACAGAAAGAACGATTGCAACAAAATTTCATCAAGTACTTTGATAAAGTAGCAGACAAGCGACATCGTAATAGTTCCCTTTCAATTCAAACAAACTGGGAACGAGTACATGTTTTGTTGAGAATGTTTGCTGGAGACACGCTACTCTTTTCACAGATAGATAATAGATTGGCAGAAGATTTTAAGTTTTTCTTGTTGTCCGCCCCTTGTGGTGGAAGTAAGAAAGGTACAATATCACGAAACACAGCTTCTACATATTTTTCTATTTTTAAGGCTGCACTCAAACAAGCATTCATAGACGGATATTTGACCATAGATTTATCTGCAAAAATCAAGGGCATACAGGAACAAGAATCCCGAAGGGAATACTTAACCCTTGATGAACTTAACAAGTTAGCTAATACTCCTTGTGAACGTGAGGTACTTAAACGAGCTGCACTATTCTCAGCTCTGACAGGATTAAGACATTGCGACATTCAAAAGCTAAAATGGAAAGAAATTGCTATAGAAGGTAACCAAGCTAAACTTCTCTTTACTCAGAAAAAGACAAAAGGGGTAGAATATATGCCTATTTCGGAGCAGGCTTTTAAACTTTGTGGGGAACCAAGACAACCAGAACAACTTGTTTTTGAAGGATTACCAAATCCTTCTTGGATTTCTCGTCCATTAAGAACATGGATAGAAAAAGCTGGTATTCAGAAGCACCTCAGCTTTCATTGTTTTAGGCACACATTTGCTACCCTTCAACTTGCAAACGGCACAGACATCTGTACTGTAAGCAAGATGCTTGGGCATACAAATGTCAAAACAACTCAAGTATATGCAAAGGTTGTCGATGAAAAGAAAAATAAAGCAGCCAATGCTATTCAAATAGATATTGAAAATGATAAAACTTAATTCGACAACATAATATGAATACCAAATATTTTGAACATATCGTAGTATATCTGTCCGTTCTTGTTGTTTGTGTCATCATTGCGTTGTTTGCAAGAGTGATTGCCTTACGTTTAGGGGTTGATGAATTTACTGCACAAATAGTCTTTTGGAGTGTTGTTGCCATAGGCATCATCATTTATTCTATATTGTCTATTTTGGTAGAGGGACTATTTACGGCATTAGTCAAGTTTTTCTTTCCAAAGAAACAAGAAGATAAAATAACTAAAGTTTCCCACCCTAATAAATAGATA
>NZ_KV815095.1:0-12424 GCF_001814145.1 Prevotella sp. HMSC073D09
CCTTTTCACCCTTTCACCTTTTCACCTTTAAAAGCACCTTTTCCCTTTAAAGGTTGATTGCTGCTCCCACCATAAAGTTAGCCCCATCGGTGAGTGGCGAGTTAAGGTAATGGTATTGGGGGCGGTAGTTTAGCACGTTGTCTACCGATAGGGTGAGCGTGAACATGTTGCCGATTTGCTGCACGGCAGACACCTTCCACAGCGTGTAGGCAGGATAATGAATGGTGTTTGTGCCCTTAGACAAGTCGTAATAGTCAACATATTCCAGATTGTCTACGGGCGAAAGCGCACGTCCGTCTATGTTAAAAGCCAGTTGGTAGGACTTGTTAAAGCGGTGCGAATAGTCCCAATGCGCAGTGAAGGTATGCTTTCGAGCAGGCTGGTATTGGTTGTTCAGTTGTTTTCCGTCCTTATCCTTGGGCAAGCGTTCGTGTGTAAAGCAGTACGAAAGCTGTGCCGACATGCCGTTTTGCCACTTTCCTTTCACTGTGGCCTCAAAGCCTAACACCGCATATCGCGCCAAATTGATGTAGGGAAGATGTGGAATAGGCTCTGATGGGTTGGCGAAGAAAGGCGCGCCTGTGGCTATTTTGTCGCTCACCAGATTATAATGCCCGCTCAACGTGAAGATATAATGCAAGCGCGTGTATTCGGCCGAGAGGTTAAAGTTGTGGCTAACTTCGGGTTTAAGGTTGGCATTGCCCGTTACAAGCCAAATGCCGGCCATGTCGAAGTTGTAATATTTCTCTTTGAGTGTGGGCGAACGGAAACCCATACCGTAGCCCAAGCGCAAGTTTAAATGGGGTAGGGGCGTGTGGCGAAGACTGATTTTGGGCGTTAGGCGCGTGTTGGCGTGGTCGGAAAAGTGGTCAAGTCGTAATGCGCCAACCACTTCCCACGCCTTGCCGAGGTTAAGGTCGTATTGTGCAAAGACGTCGCACGAACGTTGTTTGCGCGTTCGCCCTTCGAGATTAGGGTTTAACAGCCAATCGTGCATCCAGTCGGCACCCAGAGAAAGCACGTCGCCTTGCCGTAAGTTGAGGGTGTAGAGCAGGCGGAAGGCATTTTGTACGTTCGAGTAAGAGCGAAGGTCGAGACGATACTGTTGTAGATAGTTCGACTTGTCGTATTGGTCGAACGAGTAGGAGAATTCTAGGTGTTGCTTGTCGGATGGTTGCCATAGTGCGCGCAATCCGCCAGAAAAGTCGCGATAACGTTCGGGCGTGTCTATCGTTCGGGTTGTTTCGCGGAAAAAGTAGCCGGCACGTCCAGTTAGTTTCAGTTCTGATGTCGGGTTGAAAGACAACTGGTTGTTGGCGTTCCACGTATTGTCGCCGTAGATGGTAGCAACAACGCGCGAAATGGGCGAAGGGCCGTTGGTTACGTCGTAGTTGTCTATCGACGTGTGAGTAACCGACAGGGTGTTGGCCCATTTACCTTTTTTCAGTTGCATGTTCAAGCCTTGTCGCCAATCGTTGTGACGTGCAACACGCGCATTGAGGTTTAGTTTAAAAGGCTGTGTGGCGTTGCGTGTGATGATGTTGATAACGCCACCTGCGGCGTTGGAGCCATAAAGGGCCGAGGCTGCACCGCGAACAATCTCTATCCTTTCAACGTTATCCATGCTCAAGCGGGTAAAGTCAACGTCGTCCATCGTTTCTCCTGCCAGGCGTTCGCCGTCAACGAGTATCAGCAAGCTTTGTCCGCCAAATCCAGCAAAGTTCAAATGGGTTTGTTGGTTCATGGCATACGAGAACTCAATGCCAGGCATGGAGGTTTGAAGTAGGTCGCGCAGGTTGGTGGCATCGGTCTTTTCGATGTCTTTTCGTGTGATGACGCGCGTTAGAACGGGCGTGCTTGCCAACAGTTTCGGACTTCGCGTGCCAGTAACCACCACCTGTTCGAGATTGATGGTGCGGTTAAGTGTGTCGGCGGGAAGTGCTGCGTTGGCCGTTATGTGCGATATGATGAGGGATAAAAAGATGAATGTGCGGTGGAACATGAGCGTAATTTTGATGTGAAGTTGACTTTTAAAGGGTGAAAGGGTGACTTTTAAGGGTGAAAAAGTGAAAAGGTGAAAGGGTGAAAAGATGGCTTTTAAAGGTGAAAGGGTGAAAGAGTGAAAAGGTGAAAAGATGGCTAACGCCACCTATTCTTTAGGCTTAACTCCTTATGTGGTGAAAAGATGGCTACCGCCACCTAGGCATTTGGCTTAACTCCTAATGGAGAAAAGATGACTACCGTCACCTAGGCATTTGGCTTAACTCCATAACTTCTTAACTCCTTAACTCCTGATGGAGAAAAGGTGGCTACCGCCCCCTAGGCATTTGGCTTAACTCCTTAACTCCATAACTCCTTAACTCCTAATGTGGAGAAAAGATGGCTTCGCCTATCAATTCGTCAACTTCTAATACGGATACCTATAATTAATGGTGAGATAACATTTGGTGCCGGTTGTGGGATTGATGTAGCTTTCTAGTTGCAGGGCCACAAACTTTCCGTTGTTCAGTTTCACCACAAACACGCGATTGTTATGCTTGAAAGCAGGCGGCATGGGGGGGATGTCGAGGCGTAGCCAAGAGGATAGCGCGCGGTTGATGTGGATGCCTTGACATCCAATGAGGCTGTTGGCCATCTGCGACTGGTCTACCCAAACTTCGTTGGTGGTCCATTCGTCGGGTTTGAAGGTTGCTCCCATAAACTGTGTGCTGCTTTGTGGCAGCTGACTCATCGATGTATAGTTGGTTTCTAGCACCGCTCCGCCGTTGGTTCGCACGTTGTCGCGGTGTATGGCGATGCTCCATGCGGACGGTTCGGGCTGTTTGGCAGTGGGGTTAAAGTCTCTTTTCTCGTTGTGTGATAAGCCTTTTCCAAACACGTCGAACCAATAAGTGTAGATGCCTGTTTGGTTATTTGCCTGTGTTTCGTCTTTAATTGTTGGGATGGGGTAGGGCGTGAAGTGGGTTCGGGCATGCAGAAAGGCATCTGCATCGCCAGCTTCGGCCAGCATTTGCAGCGAGTCGAAGTCGATGTAATACCAATTATGCCAATCGCTTGCGTCTATTGCCAGCTGGTTGGCATTTATTTTCGGAGCTTTGTCGGGCGAGTCGTAGATGCCGTCGAACAGTCCTGTGCAGGCTGAAACCAAGGCTATGAGCGTACCCATACTTAGTTTGTAGGCCAGTTTGATGATGGAGTGCATGGGTTTTTGAGGCTATGAGGTGAACTTTTTAAGAGGCACGCCTGGCAAATGGTCCAGGCGTGCCCACTACAAAGATTGGGATGGGAAGACACGCCACAAGCCCAAGGCGGTTTGCTGTGTCTCTCCCTTATAATCTCTACTGCCTTGCTAGGGATAAAAGCTTGTACGGCGGCTTTACATTTTGTAAATCTTGCCGTTGAACACGCCTTGGAGCGGGAACGGCATGTGGCCGGCAGTGAAATTGTTTTCTACCTTCAGACTGCCGTCTTTGCCAAAGGTTGCTTTGATGGTGGCCTTGGTCAGTAGGTATTCTTTATATTCCGTTTCCGCTCCCTTCTTAAACTTGAGTTTCAAGCCATCATTCGAATAGTCTTTGCTGAACGTTTCGGTTTTCTTATCGTAGACAAGGTTGTTGATGGTGTACGCACCTAAGGTTAAGTCGCCCATAAGCGTACCTTCAAGCTTTTGGCCAAGAACCATAATCGTGTATGTGCCGTCGTCGTTAACCCAGAAACTGTAGCCTGTGTTCTTTGCTACGTACGTTTGGGCCATCACCGTCATGGAGTTGTCGCCTAGATATGTGCCAGCCAATTTTACGGTTTCTGGAGCTTTCCCATTTCTCCATTTAATGGTTGTTCCGCCCATCAGGCCTTTTATGGAAATGTTAACGGCGGCCATGGGACCCGAGATGAGTGCTTCGTATTCCTTGGTTTGGCCTGCCTTATGTGGGTCGGCAACACTTATCTTGCCCGAACCTCTTATTTCGCCATTGTTGAGTGTAACTTCGAAAGTGCCAGTTCCCCATTTGGCGTCGGTGAATTTGCAGATGGATTTCTTACCTTGTGCAAATACTTCCATCTTGGCTTCCTCGCCATAATAGGTGTCCATGAACATGGGCGAGTTGACAACGATGTAGCCTGTAAAGGTGTGGATGGGCTTTACCTGCGACTCTTCGTTGGTAAATTGTATGTTCTTAATCTCGCTGGCCTTATATGTAACGGTAGAACCGTCGGTCTTGGTGATGGTTACTGTTTGTGCCTTGGTAGTGGCTACGCCCGCCAGTAGGGTGAAAACAAGTGTAAAGAGATATTTCATTTCTGAATGAATTTGAAGGTTCTTGATGTGGATTTAACGATGAAAACGCCCGTTTGGCCGTTCAAAGGTAGGTCTACCGAGCCGTCGGTGTTAACCGTTGCCGATACAACTAGCTGCCCCGAAACATTGAATATCGACACGCGCGAGCCTGGTTGCAGGCCTTCGCCGTGAACCGATTGGCCGAAACTGAACACGGCTTGGCTCTCGTTTGGCGAGGGAGCGGTGCTGATGCCCGTAGAAGAAGGGTCGGCGAACTCGAATGAACGGAACTCGTTCAGTGGGTATTCAACGGTTTGTTCGCCTGCCGTGATTACCAACTTGTTGGTAGTAAAAGTCACCGTAGGCTTGTCGGCCAGTGCGAAGAACACGCTCTCACCCGACTTGCCGCTCACTTTAACGTGGTTGGCGGCCATGACCCACGCACTACCGAAGAACAAGGCAGATGCAACAACAAGTGCCCTGATGGTTGTTCTGATTTTCATTGTACTTGTATTTTATGAAATCTAATCTGTTATAACGCCGCAAAAGTAACAATAACTTCTTTTTTCGGCAATACTCACTTGTTGTGATTTTTCACCCAGTTCTATGCCTGGTTTTCGATAATGATGACCATATTTGTGCGTTAATTTTAGCATGATGGTTTTTGCAATGAAGGGAGCTACGGTAGAGTTTCAGAGGGAAAAGTCAGCTGTGCGCATTTTATCTTTTAGTGTTTATTCAAAAAAATATAGATAAATGTTTGCGCGTTTTGTGTTTTTTTGTAAATTTGCTGCCGAAGCGGCGGATACTGCCGACCATTGGGGAGTTGCTATTCGCCTCAGTGGCAAATTGTCTTTGTTACTTTACTAACTATGGCGTGCACACCTTTTTGTGCACTCAACCCTTGGAGCGCATGCCCACTCACTTCAATGAAGGGTTTATTAACCATAAGTGGACGATGAAAGAATTATGAAAAAGGCTTTTTTTACTATTGTCGCCTTTGCGACATCGCTGTTGGTAGCCGCCCAACACAAGATTAAGTTCAGCTACGACGCTGCTGGGAACAGGGTGGCGCGCGAAGCCGTAGTACCCAAATCAAAAGTTGCACAAGCTAAGGCGCAAACCCAATCTGCAAACGAACGGATGCCTGTAAGCATGGAAGGGGTAACGCATAGCTATGCCCAAGGCATTATCCGTGTAAACGTCCCTATGCTACCAAATGGCAGTAGTTGCGAACTCTATGTGTATTCAGCCGCTGGCGCATTGGTTTATCGTGGGACAGCAGTTGTCGGAACAAACGAAATCAGCATTACGCATTGTGCTGATGGCGTATATCTGGTGAAAGCCGTGGTGGGCGAAAACACCTCGGCTTGGAAGATAGTGAAGCGATGAGCCTTGCGTGCTGCATACGTGAAATCTCTTAACAAACTGAACATGAATTTATTTTCAACACCTAAACAATTTAACTATGCGACGTTTTTATCTCATAACGCTTTGCCTAGCATTTTTACCTTTGGCAAACTTGGCACAAGAAGTGTCGAAACGCAACGGCGAAACACCTGTGTTGAACAAATGCGTACCACCTCATGGAGGAGGTACATGCCCTGGGCAAGAGGACTCTTCTCGTATACCGCCGGTTATCCCGCCTGATGAAGTCCCATCAAACGACATGTACGTTGTTGGCACACCTACTTGTTCGTTCAACGTTTCCAATTCGGGTGCTGCCATTTACGACATCAAGATAGACGTTCCTGATGCAGGTCCGCTTACGCCCAAAATAAGCTTAACCTACAATAGTCAGTCTGCGGGGTATGGTCTGGCTGGGTATGGCGTGAACATCAGCGGTATCTCGGTAATCACTCGCGGGAATAAGGACCTCTTTCATGACGGCAAACAACAAGGAGTAGAGTTCAACGCAAGCGATAACCTCTACTTAGATGGGAAACGCCTGATATACCAATCGGGTAAGATGGAAGATTCTTGCGTGGTATATACGGTGGAGGGTAATCCTTTTACGAAGGTTTTTCAATACGGCTTTCATCCATTTCAAGTTGGTGGGATGTGCTTTAAGGTGGTTACTGCTGACGGATTGGAGTATGAATATGCGAGTGATGCCGATGCAACGCTCTTTTGCGGTTCTCTAGACCAAAAGAAACATGGCTGTGTCGCATGGTATGTCAGTGCTGTGCGAGATAAGAATGGTAATTTTATATTTTATTCATACGACAACAGCGGTCTTACTGTCAGGCCAGTTTACATTTCCTACGGACCTAAGGATGAAACAGGGAAAGAGAAGTTTTATAATATCGAATTTTCGTATGCGAAACTAGGGACGAATGCTAGGCCTTTTGCCGCGTATGTGGATAGAGGAAACTTCGATGTGTGTTTGTCTTCTATCGTCGCGGCCTGTGCTAACCATACGTATCGAAAGTATACGCTTACCTACGACGACAATTCTGATGGTAGCCAAACCAAATGGACACGACTTGTGCAAGTAAGCGAAGAGAACGGCAAGGGTGAGAAATACCCTCCTGTGAAGCTGAATTGGAGCTTCTTGCCAAAAGGCGATGCATCTCCTCTCCAGATGGACGTGAGCACGAACGACGACAGGTGGTATGTGAAAGAATCCGATAAGGGGTTCTTTGCCACCGACCTCAACGGCGACGGTGTAAGCGACATCATCAGAGTGGCGCCGGTAGAGGTTATTGATTGGCAGGGTTATGGCACCACCCACTCACATTACAATACCTATGTTTATGTCAGCCGCAGTAAGGTTTCCCCAAACGGCAACGTATCTTATGAAAAGCCGCTCGTCTTCTCCTTGCCTGCAAACATTTCCTTGGGCGACATCAAGACAACAATGGGTGGGGCATCGGTGATGGACTTCGACGGTGACGGCTATAACGACCTGCTCATACCTTATCAAGACAAGGTTGAAGGCCACTGGAATAACGTCAGATTCCAGTTCATCTCAGGAAACGATGTTACAAATGGCAATACCTGGAACGTGAAAGAATTCGGCATGGGGTTGAAGGCCGCAGATGCTGTGCCGCTTCTTGTTCCTTTCGACACAGACGGCAACGGAAAGGATGATGTGGTGTGTGTGGAACAAAGGCAAAAGGATGGCTATTACCCTTGTACCATTATAAAATATATGGATGGGGATAAACTGGATCATCGGGACTATAAGTTACGGCTACCACAAAACCCTGAGAAGATGTTTGTGGGCGATTACAACAACGATGGACTACAAGACTTGATTTTCCTTTACGACAATGGCTATAAGATTTACTTCAATGTGGGTGGAAAACCCACGGATGAGAAATTTGTTGAAACAAAGACAGCCGAAGGAACAAACCTGCGCAACCGATGGCGCATTCAACAAGGCGATTTCGACGGAGATGGCCTTATCGACTTTGTGTACAACTGCGGCGACGGTGACTACCACCTTTGGGTGGCCTATAACGAAGGTGGAGGAACATTCCGCATTGGCAAGGGTGTAGACATGGGTTTCTCAGATCAGGGCACTACGAATGACGATGACAAGTTCGCGCTCCTGACATGGGACATGGACCGCGATGGACTAACAGACGTGATGGTGTGCAAGGCCAGATACAGGTACAGAGGATTTCCTAAATTCAAAACGGAATTCACCGCTACCGAAGTGCGGTGGTATCGCTCTACTGGGGATGGATTCGCTTTCAACAACGCCGCATCTAAAGGGAGAGAAGACGATGCTTTGGAGAACAAAATTTTCCTTGGCGACTTCGACGGTGACGGGCAAATGGAACTGGCAAACTACGGCAGTAAGCTAACCAGCGGAGACGACGGATTTAATGGAACAATACACGCTTACTTCAACTATGGTGAGAAAGCCAATGCAGGACGTGTGACAAATTTGGAAGACGGAATGGGAACTTCTCATAGAATCTTGTATGCCTACGCCACAAACCCTATTGTGTATAAGCGCACCATCGCCAACCGTTACCCTGTTAACACCTATGCGCTGCCGATAGCTGTTGTACGATACGTGTATGCAAACGACGGAAGTGCGGGGCACTACTACACCGAATATGGCTACGAAGATTTGCGATTGCATATCGCGGGGAGAGGTATGCTTGGTTTCAACAAGGTGACAAGTACAAACACCTCACTAGGCATCAAGACTTCTACCGAGACAACCAAGTGGGATGAAACCAGGTGGCTACCCACAGAAACGAAGACTGTTGTGGAGCAAGGCGGTTGTGCAGCCACCACTTTGTCTACAACCACAATCGTCGGCCAGGATAAAGGTAATTACTTTGCCTATATTTCCAAGCAAGAGGCAACGGACATGGACGGAAACCGCACCATAACACGCTCGGCCTACGACAATGGGAAAGGCGTACCCGTGGAAGAGGTGGTTGAGAATGATGGCGACAACATGTACCGCAGGGTGACGTACGGCGGTTATGTGAAGAAACAGGCGCGATGGTTGCCCACAACCATGACCAAGACCCAAAAGCATAAGGACGACCCTTCGCCATTTAGCACAACAACCTCGTACAAGTATGATGATAATGGCAACATTCTCTCCACAACGGAGAATTACGGCACGGAAATGGCTTTGACAACCACCAACACCTACAACGCACAAGGCAACATCCTTACCACGGTTACCACGGGCAAAGGGGTGAAACCTATAACAAAGCACTTTGAGTATGACAACGATGGACGCCTTGTTGTTAAGACGTTCACCACGCCTGAGACTTCGGTGAACACCTTCGCCTACGATGAATGGGGAAACCTACTCACGCAAACGGATATAACAAACTCCGCAGAACCACTCACCACAACGCACACTTACGATGGATGGGGACAGGAAACACAGGTCGTGGCAGCGGATGGGACAAAGACAAAGGTTGAACGCAGATGGACATCCCCATTCTCAACGGAACAATACGATATCGAGGTGGTTTCTGACGGTGCACCGACAGTGCTGACATGCTATGACCAGAAGGGACGTGAACTCAGCAAAAAGTCGGTTGGGCCGAAAGGTGTAGATATCAATAACAAGACAACCTACAATACTAATGGACTGGTTTCAAAGATTGAAAAGACTACTGGCAAACTTACAACGAAACAAGTTCTCACTTACGATGGTCGTGGACGACTTGTGAAAGAAGTGCTGAGCTCGGGTAAAACCACCACATACACTTACGGCAACCGTACTGTAACCTCTACGATTGCTGAGACAGGCCAGAGCGTAACGAAGACTTTTGATGCGTGGGGCAATGTGGTTAAGGTGGAAGACCCGTCGGGCATCGTCACCTACAAATATGCTTCTGTAGGCAAACCTGCCAGTGTGACAGCACACGGCTCTACCGTATGTATGACCTACGATGCGGCCGGCAACCAAACCTCGCTTGCCGACCCCGATGCAGGGACTTCTACCTATACCTATGCTGCAGACGGAACGCTGCTTGCTCAAACAGATGGCAAGGGGACAAAGACCACTTACCAGTTTGATGAGCTGGGACGCCCCTTCCTCACCTGCATTGGAAAACAGCTGTTGGTAACCAACTATGGTGCGTACGTCAACGGCAGTCCACTTGTGCTAAGCAGAATTAACGATCGTTGTTCTGTTCAGTATCAATACGATAAGCTCGGCCGAATGGTTTCTGAGAAACGGGACATTAGGGGACACGAAAAGGCATACAAGTTTGAGTATGCATATAACGACAAAAACCAACTGTCTCAGGTTATATATCCTGGTAATTTAGAGGTGAACTACCAGTATGATCTCAACGGGTTTAAGGATCAAGTTGAGGTAAATGGTGACATCGTTTATAAACAGGAGGACTATGATGGGCTTGTAAACCGCTTCTCGTTCTTGGGCAAGTTAGTTTCTACAAGTGTACGAGACAAAGATGGTTTTGAAACTAATCTGAAATTAACGAACGGCAATTCAACGCTTGAAGATTTTACTTCGGAATATGACAAGGCAACAGGCAATTTGTTGTCTCGCCGCAGAAACAACAGTTCCAAGGAAGAATTCGGTTACGACAACCTTGACCGTCTGATTTCGTATAAGCCAAGCCAAGGCGGAATGATGAAAATAGATTACGCCCCTAATGGTAATGTGCTATTTAAAACAGATGTGGGCAATTATAATTATGATGCAAATATAAGGCCGCATGCCGTTACCGAGGTGGACAATCCAATTGCGGCGATTCCTAGCGACCCGCTTACCACAACTTATAATGAGTATGGCAAAGTTGATATGATTACTGATTCTGTTAAAGGCTTATCAACACACTTCTTCTATGGGCCAGATCAAGAAAGATGGTGTTCTGCACAATATCGCGATGGTAATCTTGTGCGTTCCACCATCTATGCAGGCGATTACGAAGAAGTTTACGAGAATGGTGATACACGCGGATATTATTACCTCGATGGCAACGTAATTGTGATAAGGGATGGTTTGTTCAAGCCTTATCTTGCCTTTACCGATAACCTTGGCAGCATACTCTCTGTGTTCGATGAAGAAGGACGGAAAGTGTTCGATGCTTCTTACGATGCGTGGGGTAAACAAACCATTACGCAAAACGACATCGGGCTTTATCGGGGCTACACAGGTCATGAGATGCTCAACGAGTATGACATAATCAACATGAACGGTCGCCTGTACGATCCTGTTATCGGCCGTTTCTTCAGTCCCGACAACTATGTGCAGATGCCGTTCAATAGCCAAAACTTTAATCGTTACAGCTATTGCCTTAACAATCCGTTGAAGTATACCGACCCGAGCGGAGAATGGTTTGGCATAGACGACCTTATTGTTGCAGGTGCTGGTTTTGTTGTTGGTTACCTTGGCAATGCCATCAGCTCTCACAACTGGGGGTGGAGTTCCATAAAAAGTGGGCTTATCACAGCGGGAGCATCATGGTTAGGTTTTAATACAGCAGGACTAGCAACGGGCAGCATCACCTCTGCCACATGGAGGCAAGTTGGCAGCATTTGTTTGAATGGCATTGTAAACAAGGCATTCCCATCAGGCAATGTTCCCTTGAATGACCATTTGGGCCTTGCTTTCTCTCCTTCGTTTAGTTGGACGGAAGGCGGTCTGACGGCGGGCATGCTTGCCTCGCTTTCCTACACGGATGGAGATTTTAGTGCAAGTGTTAGCGGCGGTATAACCAACAATTATGTTGGCTGGAACGCAGAAGCTTCTTATGGCGGTTGGGGTGCAGGCTTTGGCAAAACCTATTATGGCGAACAAACCGTAAGAGGCAATGTGTTAGGCAAACAAATCGTAGGTGCAATAACTTTACTCGCGCCTGGCGACGTTTCTTTCCGACTGTATAACGACATGTTTGGACAGTCTGGCCATGATCGCTGGCGTACTAGTGCTGCGGAACTCACCATCGGAGATTTCAGTGTAGGCACGTATGTGACGACAAATGACGGTAAGGAAGAATCGGGTATCTATGGATATGATCCTAATATTGTCGACCCGTATCTTGGTGCTAATCCTGAAAGAGTCATCCATGTTAATGGTAGAGAACAAAAAGTTGGTGGTGGTTGGCCTAACGGGAAAGTCTATTCAGCACCTTTTTGGGTTGGAATCAAGTCGGGAAGCCAAATCTATCGATTTGGGGTAAGTGCGAGGATTGTACAGAGTCTCACACAAAATCTTGTTCATCGTTATCTTGTACCAACTCCTTACTTTATACCAGGTAAGGAGTTCTACAGAGGCTTGTATTCTTCTTTCGGGCATAATTCGCCATTAAGTCTTTGGTAGTGTGAAACCTGCCTTTTGGAGATTGTGTTGCAATCTCCAAAAGGCAATAAAATAATTTGTATGAAGATATTATTATTTTCCTTTGGATTTCTGGTGCTATGCTCATGTTGGTCGCCCTTTCCTAATGCCTATGAGCGTTCGATGCAGGTGGGTCGCTTTCGCCCTAACATTAACACTGGAATTGCTAAAAAAGTGAACATTAATGGATACTACGTCGTGACCCATAAGAGGGTGGGAACATTCGAGCCGTTTATTCTTTATTCTGATGGGACGTTTGGCAGTATCGTTTTTAAAAATAGAGACTCACTTTACGAGCAGAAAAAACAAGATGCAGATTTGATGCAAGAAATTATAAGTTCAGAAAA
>NZ_KV815095.1:12524-13039 GCF_001814145.1 Prevotella sp. HMSC073D09
TATATCGTTATCAACTCCGCAAAGTGTTGGCGAAGAGTCGCTTTAAGATAATCGATAAAAATCACCTCCTTCTCTTTAGCGGAATGTGGGTTGTATCAAAGAAAGAAGACGTACCTGACGCTTATGATGTACTTTACGAATTTGTCCCTGCTAAGAATTTGCCACCCTCCACAAGCTTTGGCTGTAAGTTGAACAAGTATATGTGGGAGAACAAGGCCGACTGGAAAGCCTATAAGCAAAGAATGAAACAGCAAATGATAATAAAAAGAGGTAACTGATGTTGGAGATAATGTCATTAGGACAAGCTTTTCCTACCTGTGGCGTATCTTTCTTTTGGATATAAAATCGACATTAAATGTTTGGTTGTATGAAAATAGTATTCTACATAATAGGTTGTTTGTCATTCTCTTCTTGCTGGTGTCCTTTCCCAAATGCATACGAGAGGTCGATGCAAGCAGGCAGATTTCATCCCGACATCAATACCCATATTGATGAAAAGGTAAATATTGATGGCT
>NZ_KV815095.1:13139-18852 GCF_001814145.1 Prevotella sp. HMSC073D09
GATGAAAAGGTAAATATTGATGGCTATTATGTAAGGGAAAAGAATATGCCAGGCAGTCCGCTAGAACCCTTTATTCTCTACACGGATGGGACGTACGGAGGCATATACTTCAAGGATGAAGATTCTACTTATGAACAAAAACGTCCGCATACCAGTCTGCTGAATGAAATATTGATTTCAAAGCGTGGTTTCAACGCACCTGGCGGATATTATAAGGTTAAGAATGACACGATAGAAGTAAACTTCTATTTGAGTTACATGCTTAGAATTTTTTTGATAAAGCGGCTCTTTAAGATTCTAGATAGAAACCACCTACTTTTCTTTCAACAAACATGGGTGATGCCGAAAGGCGATAACTTCATAACAGATCACGATGTTCTTTACCAATTCGTTCCCGCAGATAACCTTCCACCCTCTACAAACTTTGCAGGTAAACTGAGAAGGTATTTATGGGAGAACAAGAAAGATTGGAAAGCCTATAAAAGAAGAATGAAAGAAATGAGAAAAGAAAACAGGCAGTAGCCGTTAATAAGACGTATGAAGAATTTATCTTGTATAACAGTATGCTTAGCGTTGTGTTCCTGTTAGAGCATTGGGTGGATTACACTGGTAAAGAAGATAAACCGAACGGGCGTGACATCCTTTATCAGTTTGTCCCTGCCACCAACCTGCCCCCTCCACTAATTTTGGCTGTAAGTTGAATAAGTACATGTGGGAGAACAAGGCGGACTGGAAAGCATATAAGCAAAGAATGAAACAGCAAAGGAAGAAAAAGGAAAAGCTGTAACTGGGTTTGAATATAATGATATACTTCAAATTTAATTGCACGGCATTTTACCGGAAACATTTGGCTTATAAAACGATGAAAGCAATACTATTATCTATAGCGGTGATACCACTCATAGGCTGCGCATCGCTTCCAAAATACACAATACTTAATAGGCAGCATTCTATTTACTATACGCGGGAACAAACAAGCGAACTCAATAAACGGGTTTGCACGCTTATCCGCAAAAGCAAAGAACGGAGAGACTTTGACAGTGTTTACGTGTACCATATCGCGATTTGCCAACTTACATCACAGCTTGGAGGAACTGCAAAGTCGCCATCCGAATTTATAAAAGAAGACTTTACAGACTCGGTATTCCTGAGTATGTCCCGCCTAGGAAGAATGAAAGTTAAGGCCTTAGATCAAGGCAAAACCTTTCTCAGTACAGAGTCAATCGTGTTGAAAAAAGATAAGAGTTTAGGTGGCGTTGGTTGGATTCAATTCTTTTCCGCAGCTAGTTCTGGTGTGAAAACATTCCTTCCTGAAGATCTATCAGCGTTAGTTGCCATATTAGAAGACGATGACTTCATTGGTTTCTTTCAGGTTATAAATCTATACAACAAGGTGGAAAACGTCCTTTTTCGCAGTGACACGCCAACGTAATGTTGTCGTTTTCACGTACGGAGCTGGATCATCTACCACAATAACGAAATGGAAATTAAAAGATTTTGGCGACAAATATCTTGGTTTGAGACCATTCCGAGATACGTTTGTCAAGTAACATGGACAAGTTCGAAGATGCTCCGATAGACAAATCACTTAAATGGTGACAAGCATACGTCAGCCCTTGTTCTTTGGAATATTGACTTCTGCCCAATTGTAGTTGCATAACCTTTAATGTAAAGGTAAGGCATCCTATCGAGGCCTACATTCTTCTTTCGGACATAACTCGCCATTAAGTTTGGTAGTATTAAACAAGCCTTCCCTAAGATTGCAAACCGCAACCTTAGGAGAGGCTATAAAAGAAAAATAAAAGCAATGACAACTAAAGAATTAGCTGACCATTATGGAATTAAATATGTATCTTTGCAAGAATATGGAGTTTACTCTGTTGCATTTTTACCAGATGATGCATTGAGAATGGTTAATATTTTGCGCGAAGAAGTTACTCCAATTTTGGGTGGCGATGTGTATGTAAAGAAAAATGACCCTACAAGAGTCTATCCCACAGATGACGGGTGGTATTACGAGCGGAAGTGCGATGAACTAATAAAAGAGTATACTGATAATAGTTGTGACGAAGCCATTAAGTATATTCAGATCGTACTAGATAGTGTGACTAAGGGATGTTACGAGGAAGGCTCGGATGTGCTGTTTGAACTCGTGATACTTGATTTGAACAATCAATCTTAAATGGAACATTTGTAATAAAACTAACAAGATTAGAAGGGACTATTGTTAGTATTTGAAACCATCTTGATTTTTAGAAATACGTTTAACGTTTCGCCTATATGATATACTTCAAATTTCATTTCAAGCCATTTTGTCATGATGATGCTAGTAAACAAGAGAAAAGATCATTCCTAGGAAGGCTCTTCTCAAAGCTGTTTCATCATCTCGAAGCCAATCCAGACTTTGAAGAATCTATTGATTTTGTGGCCGAATGGCTTATAGAATACGATGATGTAGAATTTCATCAAGCAGTTCGCGAAATGGGTTTCGACACGAATAAGAATCTCATTGTTAAGCTGCCTGATGAGAGAAACTATGGTTATTGGTCGGATCTTGATTGCGATATAAATTTCTTTAAGAAATTTAATTATCAACTGATAACTAAAGAAACGTTTGATCTTTTGTGGAACTCCACACGCCATGATAGGGAACTAAAGAAGTTTGTGCCTATTAATGATGTAAATGGACAATAATTAAATGACTACGCGTAAAAGCGAATGGCTTGTCAAAGGCTTCTGAAAACTCACGTGTTTGGTTAAACTAAAAAACAAACAGCAAATGGAAAACAAAGGATGCATCAGACGACCAACTCCCGAAGAGTTGCTCTTGGTTGGGTATTTAGCACAAAAGCTCAATATGCACTCAAAACTGATTTGTAACAAAGTGTATGGACAGAGCCTATCATGGAAGAGAGGCTGGGCCGATTTTAACAAACTTAATGTAATAGATATTTCACCAAGTTCCGTTTCTAATCCTAGAGCATTCCATAAGAGTCTTATAAATAACGTAAAAATATCTCGTGTTTTAGATCCTTGGACTAAAACGAAAGATCCTGTTTTCCATATAGAGATACCGCAATAATGAACAATTTATAAAAATATAAAGAAATGAAAGCGATTGTAATTTCAATGTTCGTGATATTGTTTGCTTGCTGTATTGCAAGCACCAATCCGCACTTAAATGAGAATAAAAATGCCATTGTTAAGAAAGAGAGCCTGTATGGATACTGGAGCCTAGATGGGGTTGTTTGGTTACGAATAACTCGGGATAGAATATACTTTGTTGATGAAGACGGACAACCCTCTGTTCGATATTCGCTTAATAAAGATACTCTTACCTGGTATTTTGATGGAATTGCACCCCAAAAAGACATAATAAGTATTCTAAATGATACGCTTTTTACAAGAAATGATGAAGGTGTGGGGAAATATGTTCGTGTAAGATGAACAGGCTTTGTTTTTACAGGATCTATGCAAAACTCCTCTACAAGGGATTTTTAAATAGATAGCTTGTTGATAATCAATATTTTTGAAAGTATGGGTGTTGCAGAGTTCTAAATGGGCGTTCTTCAGAAATTTAAATGAAGATGTTGAGACTTATGTTTTGATAAGTAAATGTTAAGGACAGATGGCAATTGGACATAAAAATACCATTAGACGGCCAACTCCCGAAGAGTTGCTATTAATAGAGTTTCTAGCAAGAAAGGCCAAGTACCCACTCGCCCACGAATGGCAACAGGGCGTATGGGCTGAACCCACCACAGATGATAAAATTGGACCGATTGCAATAGCGATGAATAATGGAGAACCAGTGAAGTGCAAACCTAGCCATGTGGTTTCTGATTGCATGTTTTACGATGCCGATGATAAAGGTGTCGCTGCGTATCTTCTTGTTGATGATGACGGATGCCTCTGTGAGTTAGACTTATGGAAAGGCGGTGGACCAGAGATATTCTCATTACTAAGTAGCACGGATAAGTTCAAAGACATCCCAATGGGAAAATAGGTAAAACAGTGGTGAACACGCACTTGCCTTTGCGCTTAGAGCATTAGCTCTCAGCCAACACCATCTGTAAGAGCTTAACTTTAAGGCTATGGAATCCGTTTAAGTGGTGGGGCATACGCCGCGCCCCACTTCTTACTTTTCTTGCACGCAGTTGATAAAATCCACCGTCAACAGCCTTTGGAACTCTTACGGAAAAATTAGACATCGAAGGTTTGAAAAAGTGCGTTTTTGCTTACAATGTTGTAGGTAACCTATGGGAGAGATTTGTTCTGCAACAAGTGTTGCAAGCAATTTTGTACGTGAAGTTAAGGAACGTAATTTAGCATAACAAAAGTGTATCGACTAAACAAACTTAGAATAATGAAAAAGAACTTCGTCATATTCATGTTAGCAAGCATTTGCCTTCTTTCTGCACATGCTCAACGTTCTTGTAAGGATTGCATACAAGATCTTTACAAGGTGGTGGAGGGGGCACAGCTGGATAGTATTAGCATTGGGCACAGTTTTTATTCTGTGAAATCGCTCTATCAAGGCAAGGGTCATGGGCTTGTTGTTGGAGCAATCGCAAAAGCCCGAGTGTTCAGTTACGGCAACCCGCTAGATTCTGTGGTGATGCTTGATTTGGGAGACAAAGCACTGTATTTTATGGTGAATACCGAACCGCCTCGCAACTTTAAATGCGCAGACATTAATTGTGTGTATGATGGCGAGGGACGTAATCTTCTAGACAAAGAAGACTATATGAGGTTTCCCGCAGTGATTAACGATCCTGATGGGTTTACATTCATTAGAGAAGGACCATCTACGACGTTTAAGGTAAAGGCAAAGATAGAAAAGGATAAAATCTTTTTCTATACCCCAATCTTAAGCAGTGATTGGTATAGAGTTTTTCTTAGGGATGGAGGACCGTGCATAGGCTATATTCATCGCTCACGAATACTCCCATACGATAAATGTCCTACAAAAATTAAAAGGAAAATGGAGAAGCTTATGCTTTGATAAGCAAACATTAAAGACAAGTGGCAATGGAAAATAACGAACGCATCAGACGACCAACTCCTGAATACACAAACTCACCAGCCCACCAACTCATCAACTCACCACCCCCAAAAAACCACCAGCTCAAAAGCTTAAATTGTTATCTTTTATTTTACAAAGGTGCTCTAGTTTTCACTCCGTTCTAGCGAAAATATGGGCCAAAAAGTAGGTAAATGGGCACTATTTCTAGTTTCTCACGCCTCTTGTTTTGTCTGTTTTTAAGAGCAAAGCCTGCATTTTGCACCATTTAGCCTTTCTATTTTGGTTGCCAGACCGTCATTTTTCAAGTCCAACAACCTGCTTTTAACCCCTAAAAACCCACTTTTTAACGACTATTTTGCCCTTTTCAGCCCTGTCTTTCATGGCTCTGCAAGGTTTTATTTATACTATTTCAGTGGATATTTATGCTTTTCGCCTTGCGTTTAGCCACATTTCGCACTGCGTTTTGCACCATTTTACCTTGCGTTTAGCATCAAAACGCATTGTATTTAGCACCAAAACGCACTGCGTTTTGCGGCATATTGCACTGCGTTTTGCAGCAAATTGCACTATATTTAGCAGCAAATAGCCCGAAATGTGGTACAAATGGCGGTTTCTTGAAATAAATATTCATTTTTTCGTATTCACAAACTAAGCCCTTTTTGCATCAAAACAAACCTCTGCGAGAAT
>NZ_KV815095.1:18952-39691 GCF_001814145.1 Prevotella sp. HMSC073D09
CAAAACAAACCTCTGCGAGAATCGATTTTTTGCGACAAGGTGAGCACGTGGTGGATAAAAAGGGCACTCATAATGTTAAAATGTGTGCTGAAAAATTGACAACATGTCGAGTTGACGAGTTGACAAGTTGCCGAGCGAGTTGGGCCGCGAGTTGGTGAATTTGTGAGTTGGAGGAGTTTATGAGCTTACGAGTTTGTGAGTTGACAAGGATTGTCGTCCACTTCGTACAAGGCATTTGGCTTAACCCTTTAACCCAAATCGTTCATTAGGGCCTGTGCAGATTTTGTGTATTGTTGAGCATCTTGTCTGTCTTATTATTGAAGGCGTGGCGAACAACGACAAGAGAATAAGGTGGTCAAGGTGCCGATAAGCCGACGAAAGACGACCGGAAAGCGATGGAAACAACCTAAAATATTTGATAGGCAGCCTAATGATCCGATTGGGGTTTAACTCCGTCACCCCGCTTTGACGAGTTTGTGGGTTCATTCGTTTTCAAGGTATAACCACTTTTTGCCACAGGCAAGTGGAGCATAATTTCGGATTTTATCGTATCTTTGTCGGGTACTTCGTACATGAGCAGGGTGTTTGTCTTGGTTTTGCATCCCAAAGATAATAAACTCCTCTCTATTCATAGAAAAATTAAAAGTCAAGACTACTTCAATATATGCGTATGAGAAATTTATTGGTTTTCTTTGGGCTTTTGGTGTTATACGCCTGTTGGTCGCCCTTTCCTAATGCCTATGAGCGTTCGATGCAGGTGGGTCGCTTTCGCCCTAACATTAACACTGGAATTGCTAAAAAAGTGAACATTAATGGATACTACGTCGTGACCCATAAGAGGGTGGGAACATTCGAGCCGTTTATTCTTTATTCTGATGGAACGTTTGGCAATATCGTTTTTAAAAATAGAGACTCGCTTTACGAGCAGAAAAAACAAGATACAGATTTGATGCAAGAAATTATAAGTTCAGAAAAAGGATTTTGTGGGGCAGGTGGATATTATGAAATTAAAGGAGACACATTGGAAGTTGATAAAGTATATCGTTATCAACTCCGCAAAGTGTTGGCGAAAAAACGCTTTAAGATAATCGATAAAAATCACCTCCTTTTCTTTAGCGAAATGTGGGTTGTATCAAAGAAAGAAGACGTACCTGACGCTTATGATGTACTTTACGAATTTGTCCCTGCTAAGAATTTGCCACCCTCCACAAGCTTTGGCTGTAAGTTGAACAAGTATATGTGGGAGAACAAGGCCGACTGGAAAGCCTATAAGCAAAGAATGAAACAGCAAAGGACAATGAAAAGTGGTAACTGATGTTGGAGATAATGTCATTAGGGCGAGCTTTTCATACCTGTGGCGTATCTTTCTTTTGGATATAAAATCGACATTAAATGTTTGGTTGTATGAAAATAGTATTCTACATAATAGGTTGTTTGTCATTCTCTTCTTGCTGGTATCCTTTCCCAAATTCAAAGGAAAGATCAATGCAAGCAGGCAGATTTCATCCCGATATCAACACCCATATTGATGAAAAGGTAAATATTGATGGCTATTATGTAAAAGCCATAGGGACGACAGGTAGCACATTAGAACCCTTTATACTCTATAAGGATGCGACATTTGGTGAGATATACTTTAAGAACAATGATTCTGTTCGGGAACAAAGACGGGCGAATACTGATTTAATGACTCAAATTCAACATTCAAAGCATGGATTCAATGGGTTTGGTGGCTATTATCGGATGAAAGGTGACACGATAGAAGTTGACCTCTACTGGAACTATATGCTTAGAGGAGCGCTTGTGAAAAGATATTTTAAAGTTCTCGATAAAAATCATTTGCTTCTCTTTCAACAGATTTGGGTAAGTCCTGACGAGGCCGACGAGCCTGATAGCTGCCGCATTCTTTATGACTTCATTCCTGCACATAACCTCCCACCATCATCAAGTTTCAGAAATAAGCTACGAAGGTATTTATGGGAGAACAAGAAAGATTGGAAAGCCTATAAAAGAAAGATAAAAGAGATGAGAAGGGGGAATAAGGGGTAATGGTTAGTAAAGCGTATACTTTATCAGTTGTTTTTTGTGGTAATAGTAAACACTGTATGAGGCTCGTCCTGCACGGTTTGCTTGCGAACCTTTCGGCTGGTAGGGCAGGGTGGTTGTGCTGAAAAAAGGGGGATGTGCGGAGAAAAATATGTTATATATCCCTAGGCTTGTTGGTTTAAAACCTCGCCCGCCCATTAACACATAACTCAAAAACTAACCAACTTACACTAACTTTTTTGAGTTTCGTTATAACTTATCGGAAAATATTTGTAACTTTGCACACCAAATGTGTGACTTAGAAACCTTTAAGCTGGATGTCAAGGCGTTAAAACAAGGCAAAACCCTGTTGGAATACGTGCTTGACGATAGTTTCTTTGAGGCCATCGACGCCCCCGAAATTAGGAAAGGAAAGGTGAACGTTGAGCTGCAAGCTACAAGAAACGGCGACCTTTTTGAGCTGAACTTCAATATGGAAGGTTCGGTCAGCATACCTTGCGACCTCTGTCTTGACGACATGGAACAGCCCGTTAACACAAAAGAACGGCTGATAGTGAGGTTTGGAGAAGAGTATTCAGAAGAAGACGAACTGGTTACGCTGGAAGAAGACCCTGGGGTAATCGACCTGTCGTGGTTCGTTTACGAGTTTATCGCACTTAACATACCCATCAAGCATGTGCACGCTCCTGGCAAATGCAACCCAGCCATGATAGACGTGCTGGACGCACATGCTGCCAACCGAAGTGGCGATGAGGATGAAGAAGAGGCGATTGACCCGCGCTGGATGAAACTGAAAGAAATAAAAAAACAATATTAAAGATTAAGACAAAATGGCACATCCTAAAAGAAGACAGTCCAAGACTCGTACACTTAAAAGAAGAACTCACGATAAAGCCGTAGCTCCCACACTGGCTCTATGCCCCAATTGTGGCGCTTATTACATTTATCATACGGTTTGCCCCACTTGCGGACAGTACAGAGGTAAGGTAGCTATCGTTAAGGAAGAGGTTGCTGAATAATGGATAAGATTAATGCGATAATCTCAGGCGTCGCCGGTTACGTGCCCGACTATGTCCTTAACAACGAGGAGCTGTCGCGCATTGTCGATACCAACGACGAATGGATTACTACGCGTACTGGTATCAAGGAGCGCCGCATCCTCACGGAAGAAGGGCTCGGTACTTCTTATCTGGCCCGTAAGGCCGCCAAACTTCTGATGAAGAAGACGGGCGTTGACCCCGACAGCATCGACGCAGTTATCGTTGCTACCACCACTCCCGACTACATCCACCCCTCCACAGCATCTATCGTGCTGGGTAAGCTGGGCTTGAAAAATGCTTTCGCATTCGACTTCTCGGCTGCCTGCTGCGGGTTTATGTACGCTTTCGATGTGGCTTGCAACATGATACAAAGCGGACGCCATAAGCGCATCATCGTTATCGGCGCCGATAAGATGTCGGCCATCACCGATTATAAGGACCGCGCTACCTGTCCGCTCTTTGGCGACGGGGCTGGTGCTGTGATGGTGGAAGGAACTACGGAAGAAAATGTGGGCTTGGTAGACTCGCTGCACGTGGCCGACGGAAAGGGCTTGCCTTTCCTTCACGTAAAGGCCGGCGGTTCGGTTTGTCCGTCTTCGCAGTTTACCGTAGACCATCGCTTACACTTCACTTATCAGGAAGGCCGCACCGTTTATCGCTATGCGGTTTCGGCAATGGGCGACGATTGCACCAAGCTGATTGAGCGCAATGGCCTAACGCCCAACGATATTAACTACGTTGTGCCGCATCAGGCCAACCTTCGTATTATTGAGGCGGTGGGTAAACGTATCGGTGTGCAGCCCGAACAGGTGCTGGTAAACATCCAACGCTACGGAAACACCAGTGCGGCATGTATGCCCTTGGTGCTTTGGGATTTTGAAAAACAATTGAAGAAGGGCGACAACCTTATCTTTACTGGCTTTGGTGCAGGTTTCGTTCATGGCGCATCTTACTACAAGTGGGCCTACGATGGTGCCGAAATGGCCGAACAAGGAAAGTAAAAACGGTGCATTTGCCCCGACTTTAATTGAATAATAACAAAGAAGACGCATCCTTAATTTCTTAAGATGCGTCTTTTTGAGCTTTATCCAAGCTATACAACCATCTTTATCACAGCAACAAACATGCACAAAGCAGGATTTGTAAACATCGTTGGTAACCCTAACGTGGGCAAAAGCACGCTGATGAACCAGCTAGTGGGCGAGCGTATCTCCATAGCCACCTTCAAGGCGCAAACCACGCGGCACAGAATAATGGGCATTGTTAACACCCCTGAGATGCAGATTGTGTTCTCGGATACGCCCGGTGTGCTCAAACCCAACTACAAGCTGCAAGAGTCGATGCTGGCTTTCTCGGTGTCGGCACTTAGCGATGCAGACGTGTTGCTGTACGTTACCGACGTGGTTGAAGACCCGGAGAAGAACGCCGACTTCTTGGAGAAGGTGCGGGGCATGAAAATTCCCGTGTTGTTGCTCATCAATAAGATTGACGAGAGCGACCAAAAAACTCTCGGCGACATCGTGGAACGATGGCACGCGTTGCTGCCCAAGGCCGAGATATTGCCCATTTCGGCCAAAAACAAGTTCGGAACCGACCTCCTACTGCGCCGAATACAAGAGCTGTTGCCCGAGTCGCCGCCCTATTTCGACAAAGATCAGCTTACCGATAAGCCTGCGCGTTTCTTCGTCAGCGAGATAATTCGCGAGAAAATACTGCTCTACTATGATAAGGAAATACCCTATTCGGTGGAGGTTAAGGTCGAGAGATTTAAGGAAACAGAAAAGAAAATACACATCAACGCCGTTATATACGTTGAGCGCGAAAGTCAAAAAGGCATCGTTATCGGGCATCAGGGCGTGGCGTTGAAGAAGGTTTCTTCGGAGGCACGAAAGACGTTGGAAAGGTTTTTCGACAAGGAGGTGTACCTCGAAACCTTCGTGAAAGTTGATAAAGACTGGCGAAGTTCGAAGAAAGAACTCGACAGTTTTGGCTATAACCCCGAATAAGACGTTGCAAACAAGCCGCGCATGGCATGCTAACGCGCTTTTTCGACGATTAAGAATTTACATTTATGGCAAACTTAGTAGCTATCGTGGGACGCCCCAATGTGGGCAAGTCCACCTTATTTAATAGGCTTACAAAAACCCGTAGCGCCATTGTAAGCGATACCGCTGGCACCACGCGCGACCGCCAATACGGCAAGTGCGACTGGGCTGGCCGCGAGTTCTCGGTTGTAGACACGGGCGGATGGGTGGTCAACTCGGACGACATCTTCGAAGATGCCATTCGCCGACAGGTGCTCGTGGCTACCGAAGAGGCCGACTTGGTGCTGTTCTTGGTAGACGTGAACACGGGCGTAACCGACCTCGATGAGGATGTGGCGCAGATACTCAGGCGTACCAAGGTGCCCGTGGTGTTGGTGGTAAATAAGGCCGACAACAACGAGCAGATTTACGAGGCACCTGCGTTTTACTCGTTGGGGCTGGGCGACCCTTTCCCCATTAGCGCGGCAACAGGTAGTGGAACGGGCGACTTGCTCGATGCTGTTATTGCGCAATTAAAACCAGGCGAAAACGAAAATGTTGAAGATGGCATACCTCGTTTTGCTGTGGTGGGTAGGCCTAATGCAGGCAAAAGCAGCATCGTCAACGCCTTTATAGGCGAAGACCGCAACATCGTTACCGAGATTGCAGGTACCACACGCGACAGTATTTATACGCGTTTCGATAAGTTTGGTTTCGACTTCTACCTTGTAGATACGGCCGGAATACGCCGAAAAAACAAGGTAACCGAAGATTTGGAGTTTTATAGCGTAATGCGTTCGATACGTGCCATCGAGCATAGCGACGTTTGTATTCTGATGATTGATGCCACGCGCGGCATCGAATCGCAGGACATGAACATCTTCCAGCTTATTCAGAAAAACCAAAAGTCGCTGGTTGTGGTGGTTAACAAGTGGGACTTGGTGCCCGATAAAGACCAAAAGGTGATAAAGACTTTCGAGAATGCCATTCGCGAACGCATGGCTCCCTTTGTAGATTTCCCCATCATCTTTGCCTCGGCGCTTACCAAGCAACGCATCTTTAAGGTGCTTGAAACGGCCAAACAGGTATATCTTAACCGTAAGGCACGCGTGGGAACGTCGAAGCTTAACGAAGTGATGCTCCCCCTTATCGAGGCTTATCCGCCCCCATCAACCAAGGGCAAGTACATCAAAATTAAGTATTGCACGCAGTTGCCCAACACGCAGATACCCTCGTTTGTGTTCTATGCCAACCTGCCGCAGTACGTAAAGGAGAACTATCGCCGCTTTTTGGAAAACAAGATACGCGAAAATTGGAACATGCACGGCTGCCCAATTAACGTGTTTATCAGACAAAAATAAGGTGTTGGGGATACGGCTTAGGCTTGTATCCCCAACTTGTGTTATGCTTTGGCCATGCCGTTTGGCGTTGTTTCTCGCGCACATGGCAGCAGACCATTGTATAAAACTCCGTTATATTCCAACAACATAACTTGCTTATTACCAGAAACCAACTCCCAGCAAAGGCCAAACCCGATGCGGTTTTGCTTTTTCCGAGCTAGGTTTCATCAACAACCAAGCCCTGCTAGTTGGCAGAAAACTTCTGTCTGCCATTAAACTTTCGGGCCTGTTTCTAGTCTATTATGAAGGTGTTTAAATACACGCAAATATAAATAATGACCATTTAGTATATGAGAAAAATTTGTTTGAAAATCCACAAGTGGCTAGCGTTGCCCCTTGGAGTGTTTATGGCAATTCTATGTTTCACGGGCTTTCTGCTACTGGTGATAAAAGATATTTCCCCGCTTTTGGGCATGGAACAGGGCGTTGAACCTTTCTATAAGGCCGTTAAGCAGTTGCATCGCTGGCTCTTTATGGTGCCAAACAATCCCCACGGCGGACTTTCGGTTGGCCGAGTAATTATGGCCGTATCGTCTATGTGCATGGCGCTTGTGTTGTTAACGGGCGTTGTTGTTTGGTGGCCCAAGAGCAAAAAGATGCTGAAAAGCCGTTTAAAGGTGAGCACTAACAAAGGCTTTCGCCGATTTGTGTATGATACGCACGTGTCCTTAGGCATCTATGCCTTTGTGTTTCTGTTCCTCATGGCCATTACGGGTCCTGTGTTTTCGTTCGGTTGGTACAGGCAAGGCATGTCGAAACTCTTCGGACAGAACGCCGAGAAGATGGAAACGAAGATGCCAAAAGGGGATGGAAAGCAGGCTGCAACAAAGCAAAATGCCTTTGCTCACGATAATACAGACCGCGTGAAGGAGCACGCACAGCGACAAGAGGGTGGGGCACCCGAAACAAAAAAAGACGGTAGCGGCAAGAAACCTGGTGGTAAAAAGCTTTTCAAGTCGTTGCACACAGGCAAGTGGGTTGGTTGGTTTTCACGGGTTCTTTATGCGATTGCCGCACTCGTTGGCGGTTTCCTGCCTATCAGTGGCTACTATTTGTGGTGGAAGAAAAGGCAAGCAAAGCGCACTAAGTGATAAGCGTGATGCAACGGATGGGCGTTCTGTTGATAGAATTATCCTTATAAAGCACCAGCTCTAACGGATGTGAAGGGTTTAATGGGGAATGTCAAAATCTCCCGATCTGCGACCAGTAAGCAACAAGTTACTGGCAGAAAAGAAAAGGATTGTAGTGGTCTTTTGTGCGCATTGCCTTTCAAATGCTTACTTTTGCCTTCGTAATGTACAAGCGGGTGGAAGTGTTTTAATCCTGTATCAGCTTTCATTTCTATAGTTGTCCGCTAAAACTTTTATATCATTCCACATGCTATAAAGTTTTAGCGGACACCTATATTATAGAATTAAGCTTCGTGGGGAAGTGTTATGTTTAAATCAAAATAGGCCATTAGTGGTTATCTTTCAAACTCTCTATTCTAACCTGTTTTGTTAAAATCGGGTATAGATATTTTGTAAAACATATCTTTTTCAGCCAATCCTTAATGGCACCGAAATGAGGAATGAACTTGTAGTTGGCCATCATGAATCCCTAATAGCTGTCCTATTCTTCATATAGTCGTCTAATTTATACTTCTCCATTTCAACAATTCTGTAAAGAAACACTTCATTGTTGATTACATATAAAATGGTATTCATACCTTCTAATTCTGGGCAGAACAACAGATACTTCGGACGTTTACGCATTATTTTCCTAAAAACTTTTGGTGCATTCCTTCCAAGAGGTCTTGAAAAAGTTCTATAACGAGAATCTAAGCCACTATATTCTCCATCATCACAATATACGTATAAACGTCCTTTACATCTTTTGTCGAAATAAAAAAGATTAAAGGCCAGCCTGCTAGTATCTACTTGCAATGCCTGTTTATCTTTTAGTTTCAAATTCAAAACGTAGAGAGGCGTTCCTGCTCTCACTTCATTTGCAAATTTTTTAACTTCTTGATCATTCCAAGTTTTATCGTCTTTGAAATATCTTAAGTATATACTGTCGGCTATATGCTGCTTTTGGACAACATCTGAGCTGTCAACACCCGAGCTACATATATCCACAAATGATTTGAATGTTTCTTCATGTTCTTTTTCTAACGATTTAGAATAAGACAAGACGATATTATCAATGAAAGAAGTGGAATCAAGCGCGCTGTAAGCACGTTCGATCTGTTCAATTAATGTCTGTGCTTTTGAAATGCTCGAAAACAGACAACTCATGATAAAAATTAAATATATCCTTTTCATATTTACCTTAATCCATTTAGTATATAAAGCCACCGACTTTTATCAAGCATCAATGACCAAAGAACGGAATGTACTCATACTCTGTTTTGCGTCTGAACCAGATAAGCAATGGCTTGCCATCCTTTCCGTTAATTGCTGGGGTATCTATCAATACGCAAAATTCCTTCTTCCTTGCCTGTTTCCCCCTAAAATGCCAACGCAGCCTTATCGCTCCGCTTGTCTTTATGCCCTGCACGATTGCAGTAGAGTCTAGCTTTGTTATGTCTTGTTTGTGAACCATATCTAGACACTCTATCATCGTGGGAGTCATCATGTGCCCCTCGTTATCCGTAAAGCGAATGCTTTGTGGATAAATCGTACATGGCAGGTTCATATAAAGCGTTGCGGCCACTATCAACTTTGATTCTTCTTTTGCCCAAAACTGAAGGCATGTGGGGAAAGCAAAGGGGAAAAATATTGGCCCCACGGTAATTGCAGAAGTACCTGGCCCTCTCACATTAAGCATAATCGTGTCTGGCGTAACATCATAAGTGTAAGTTATACCACCTTCTGAACAAGGTTTCAACTTCTTCCATCCATCCGTCTCCGTTATGTAATACGTAGTACGGAATATGCCTGCACACGAGGTAAGACATAGGCAAATGAGAACTGAAAATATAAATCCAAGTAGCAGTTTCATATCTAGAAGTCGTCGAAGTAGTCTTGACTTTTAATGTTTTATAAATTGAGAGGAGTTTACAATCTTTGTGCTACTAGACCAAGATAAACACTTCTCTCATGTACGAAGTACTGGACAAAGATACAATAAAATCTGAAATTCTGCCGCATTTGTCTGTGGCAAAACGTGGGTATGTCTCAAAAAGTGACCTGGTGGAAGTCATTCAATGCCTTCTCTATAAGCTGAAGACAGGTTGCTAAAGGCACATGATACCTGTTTCGTCCATCTACGGAGGGATAGTCCTACACGGCAAAACTGTGTATGCGCATTTGTACTTAATCGATTTGATACGATGCTGTCTTGCTGGAAGGCATGAACTATATCGCATTCATAGTATTCTTTTCAAGAGAATAAGAAAGAGAGAAAAGTAAAGATGACTTCGTTAACTTGTCAACTCGTTAACTTGTCAATTCGTCAACTTGTCATCTCGTCAACTATTAAAGGTGAGAAAGCCGACAAAGAGAGCAACCGAGTTCACCCTAAACGGCCATACGCCCCAGACCCGCTATAAAAAGAACTTTATGCCGGCTATAACATATCCTGGCAATCTGTTTTCGGTGACAACTTCGTTATAATCGTTTCTGGATGCTATTCGCAGTCGGCGGTAGTCTCGGGTGTGAAGCATATTGTTCCCCTCAATAGACAAAGCCCAGCTTTTGAACGTGAACATTGCTGTCAGCCCCATGTCGAAGTTGCGAAATTCGTTCTGGCCCGAATGGTCAAGCGTGTATGATAGTGGCAAACTCAGTTCGAAGCGTTCCTTTCTGATTGCCATTGGCTTTACGTACAACACATGTTCGGCATAGTTTATATGATTGTTGCTAATGCCAATCTTGCTTTGTTGCAAGTTAAGTTTATAGCCCACCTCTATGTTAAGCAACGACTTAAATTTGGTAGCCAAAGCGAAAGTGCCATCAAATGTGGAAGAACGATTGTTGCTAAAAATGTGTTGATAACTGTTTTGGTACAGAGAGTTGGATATTGTAGATTTGAAGTTCAGCACCAATGGTATGCGAAATCCCTTTTTGATGTTGAAATAGGCATATTGCGTGCAGCGGTCACGGTCTGCCTTTAATAAGCTTGCCCTAACTCCGTGCCCGTCATTGTGATAGTCAAAGATGTAGGGTTCGTCTGTAAATGAGCATCCAAGGCTCGCGACGAACGTAAAGTCGTTAAGGATGTCGAAATAGTTCACGCCCAATTGCAACTTGTCTTTTCTGTGAAGGATGTTGTGTTTCTCCTCGAAAGCGGTGTATTGCCGATAGTCATCAATCATCAAGCCACGCATGAACACGGCATTGTCCGCTTCATAGCCACTGCTGTAAGTGAGCGAAATGGAGTTGGTGGAACTAAATGCCAGTTCGATGTTGGCAACAGGCAACAATAACAGCCTGTTGTTTTCAAAGCGATTGTTAACGCTTGCCAACGTCAGCCCGCCATTCAGTCGCAACAATCCGCTCTTCTTTGAGAAAGAGATGCTGTAATTGTACACATTGGTCGTTAGGAATTGTTTGGCAACATCAAATGTGTCAACGGATGCCGATGCTGATGCCATGTTACGGATGAGGTTCCACCCGCCCGCCATGTTCATCTGCCATGCCCGAGATAGCCTATGCACCCATGATGAGGACAAAAAGGCATTTATTAAAGTCTGCTTCTGTTTTTGGGCAACATCGTAAACCGTTAAATCGTACAGCGTGTTGGCCGACTCTACATTCAGTTGCCGGCGGCTATTGCGATAGTCAAATTCCCCACTGACGGACAATAGGTCTTTGTTGTTCCAGTTCTTTACAACAGACATCCGTTGACTGAAATTCCACTCATGCAGCTTGCTCTCACAGTTGTAATTGCTTATGTGCCTATTGCTTGTCTGCGGCATGGCCGTTATTGTGGTGCGGCTGTCAAAGGCAGCATTGCCTGGCAGCATGCATTTAAGGTTCAAGCCCAGATGATGGAAACCTCGCCTTGCTGCTGATGTTTCGGAAAACGTTTCTGTTCGGCCTGTTTCCATGTAGGTTCTCCGGTTGTCGTACTTACCATAGCTTTGGTCGAAATTAAATAGGTAATAGGCGTTTACTTTCAGTCGCTCGCTCGGGTTCCAGGCAATGTTTGAAGAGAGAAGCGCATTACGCCTTTTATATGAATTGATATCGTTCGTCAGAAACGATGGAAGGCCAGCACCAGTGTCTATCACTCGGTTTTGTCCGCCAAACGAGCGGGCATAATCATTAACGCTCCCCAAAAGTTTAATATAGTCAATGAGCGTCATAAACGCTTCACCCGTGTTGAAGTATTTTACATTGAAGCCCATCATGGCTTTGCTCCCAAACGAATATGCGTTAACTGTGGCCCGATAGTTTCTCGGCCACCCTCCTTGTAATTCGGCATTACCCGTGATGCGCCCTCGGTGAAGTGAGTCTATCTTAACATTCAGGGCATTTGCCTTGTGGGTGTTAAATCCGCTAAGAAGGGAGAACTCGCTGTAATTCTTCTGTAACTGGATTCCATCCACAAATTTGGCCGGCAGGTTATTGGTAATTTGCTCGTTCTTATCGCCAAAAAAGTCCTGCCCATCTATTAGAATTTTCTTAACCGCTTCCCCATTAACCGTTACTTGCCCTTTCTCATCAACGTCCATTCCAGGCAACTTGGCCAGAATATCCTTAAGCACTTTCTCGTTTCCAGTGGTGTATTTCCCGATGTTATAGTCGATGGTGTCTCCACTCACCTTGATTCCTGGAGCACGCCCCGTAACGACTATCGTTTCGAGCATTTTGCTGTTAGGCTCCAACTTAACTAAAACACCATTTGTTTCTTCGCGCGTGGTTCGCGCGGTCTTGCTCTTGAAACCAATACCCGATACCTTTATGAGCAGTTCTGTTGATGAAGAAGTTGCTTCCACTAAGAAAGAGCCTTCATCAGATGTAATGGCATAACCCAAAAGCGCGCTATCTGGGAGAGCATAGACCATCACATTAGCAAATGGCACGGGCGAGCCATCTGCCGAACTTACGACGGTCCCCCTTAGCTTGACATCGTTAGCCAAGCACCGTAAGGCAGCAAGCAGCATCAACAATATGGAAACCAGGCCTTTCTTCTTCATCGCTTATCTGGCAAATGCTCGTTTTCTCAGTTGTTCAAACTGGTCCTTCGTAACTTCTTTCGCACGCTTTGGCTTGGCCACAGGCTGTGAAGACTTGGTGTTAATCGCTGTACATGTATAGATTGCGTGCTTGTCTTCCAAGTCGAGGATAAGCCCAGGGAGTCCATAGTACAAGCCAGGGCCGTCTTGCACAGGGATTGACGGACAAAACCATGCTGTTATAGAGTCGCCGATGGTTGCTTTGTAAGCTTCAAGCCCCATTATCTTTTTCGACTTTGAACTCACTTTCCATTGATAGTGTGGCAAAAGATGTATTATGGAATAGGTTCGTCCAAGCAAGTCTTTCAATTCCGTCGCCCTCATGTCAACAAGGCTCTTGTAAACAGACACTTTCTCCTCGCTGTAAGAAGGGTTTACGATGATAATCCTCGGCCCTTCATTTTGAGACAGCTCACCCTCGGAAACGATTTGTTCAAAAGACGACATTCTTCCCTTTATAATCAGGCGGAAAGAATCTCGTTTCTCTGCTTGCAAATCATTCAAAAGCCCTTGATAGCTTCGGTTTTCTTTGGCTTGTTTAATCTTGTTGACAACTTCTTTTCTGGATTTTAAATATACAAAGTACTTAACCTCTATGCTCTGCGCAAAGGTGAGCATAGAAAGAAACATTAAGAATGGCAATAATAATAGTCTCATACTCGGTTAAATTGTTACAGTTCATACATAATATGAAAACTATCCTCAAGATATGTTGTTCTTGAAGATAAAGAAATTGCCCTCTCCACAAACTGAAATGGCTTTTGAAGAGGGCAATAACTTTTAAAAGTCCCTACTGAACCTTTATGACAATAATGTCAATAATGACTCCTTTGTCATCGACAACAAGGATAATGACATCGGGCTTGTCACTTTTGTTTTGAGCGTTGCTGACATTAGGGCTGTTAAGTTCTGGTGTAACTGCAGGAACTTCTGCAAACGAAGCAGTAGCAAACCCGAAAACGAGACAACAAGTTGCAATTAACTTCTTCATTTTACTTAAATTTTATGTTAATAATTAAACCGTTAAGGCTTTGCGGTGTTTACCTCTTTATAACAGTGTGGTCTGCTTATCTTTTTTGACTTTAATTGAGGCTAAGAGATGAATGCCAGTTATGTATCTCAAAGTGAAAATTAACTTCGATTGCAAAATTAGAATATTAAAAACAAACATGCAAACAAGTTAGGTCTATTTTTGTATTTTAGGACGTTTAAATAAGTTCCTCTCTAGCAGTCACTTATTAAATGGAGAGGAAAAGAACAGGTCTATTCCATCGAGACTTTAACTAAAAAACTTCAATAAACTCCCGTAAAGAGACCTTGCCACCGTTAATTCCCACTTTAATTTTACTAATAAAAAGTTTTTGTTTAATTGATTTTTCGCTGATTCCATATATCAATGCCAATGCTTTTGTTGACATCTTAAGGCGGATAAGCATCAAAAAATGTAGGTCTTCAATACCTAAACTTGGAAAGCGATTCAGTAACCTAGTAATGAAGTTATTGTCAACAGCATCCATAAATAGTCTTATTTCTTCCCAATCCTCATCCTTAAGTCGAACGTTGTCAGATTTATTGCTCCTCAATCTCTGAATTTTTTCGGCAGTATCTATCCTACTTAAAATAAAATTGCGCATGTTTGAAAGTTGCAGCTCTTTTTGAAACAGTTTCTCGTTGAGCAATCTTCTCTCTTGACTTTGTTTCCCTAACTTCACCTTAATTTTTACGCAGATACTATGCAGTTTGAAACAATGTAAGGCTAAAATTATGGACGCAGCAAAGAAAATGAGTATCAAAACAATCAGCAATGTTAAAACAATCGTACCTCTTTTTACAACCTTACTCTCGTATTTTGTATCCAAAAATAAATTACAATATAGTTGTTCGCTTTTACATCCAAGAGGATAGGAGAAGAAACTTGCGGAATCAAAAGACTTCGCATAGCTAAGCCCCTTTGCATCATTACAATGTGGTATGTTGGTTGTATAATACTTATACTCGCGGTTCTCTGTGTGGGCATTGCTCAACAGTTTGTTACAAGATGTCGGGAAAGCGGCTTTAAGACAAACAGCTGTAAGGTTTAATGTCCAGAATATATGCTTGTACAAACAAAATTTATTCGACAGCCTGGGATAATGTAAAGACCGGATATAGACTTTACACTGCTTAGTAAAAGTAATCACATCCTTAATAACAATAGGAAATAAAGAAAAACTATTGTTATGGACAACGCTTAGGAATTCTTTATGTCCCTTAGCAAACTTAGTCACTTCCACAAACCATTGTTGACAGGCTTGCATAATAAAAATGGAGAGTATCCTCAAGGCGAGATTTTTAGTAAATTTGTCTGTCAGTCCATCTGCCACATCGGAAAAATTTTGCAAATTGACTACTGCAGATTCGGTATCAACATTTAACAAACAATGTTTTTCCAGACAGTATTTATTCAGAGCATAAAGGGTCGCGTCTGTTCCTGCATTATAATATGTGCAAACCGCCTTTGTCAAGAATTTATCACCAGAATCAAGTTCTTTCATACCTAGAACGATTGATTGAATGAAAGGGCATTCCGCACTATAATTCTTATTTATGTCCTCGCGATGTATATGACTGGGAAAATCTAAGGATTTGGCAAGATTGGCCAGTATCAATTTATTCGCTAATTTAACTTCATTATTATGATTTTCACCGCAACCTGCAATGAGCAACATAAAATGCAATATAATAGAAACATAAAGTTTACAATTCATGTGGCATGTTTTTTGCAAAAATAATCAATTCTTCTCAAATACCAAAAACTTCAACATCATATCTAACATTCTTCTGGCATATGGAGTAATGAAGTGTATTTAATCGTATTTATTGCATACTGTATTAATCCAAAACAAGGCTCTGGTGAACTGAAAGCAGATGGGATTTTATATAGTGAATCTGCATGTGTAAGAATTTACTACTCATGTCACTAAAGCTATCGTGACTTTTCACTCTTTCTTATTGAAGTCGTCTTGACTTTTAATCTCTAAATTGAGAGAAGTTTATTGTCTTTGTGATGTTAAACCAAGATAAACACTCCTCTCATGTACGAAGTACTGGACAAAGATACAATAAAATTCGAAATTTTACCCCCTCTTATCTGTGGCAAAACGTGGTTTCGTTACGAAAAGTACACCTCGTAGAGGTCATTCAGGGCATTCTCTATAAGCTGAAGACTGGCTGCCAAAGGCACATGATACCTGTTTCATTTATCTTCATCGGGACAGCACAGCCTTACAAAACCGTGTATGAGCATTTCCGCAAGTGGTCAAAGAACGGTGAATGGGAGAAGGTGTGGGCATAGTTTTGGAGCGTAACAGGTGTTGCTTGGATATGTCCAGCGAGGATTTGGACGGCAGTCACACCACGGCCCTTCGTGTTGGGGAATGCTCTGGCTATCAAAGCAACATTGAATGTTGCATATCAAGGCTGTCCGTAAACTCTGAGTTTAGGACTTTGTACTTGTGTTGTAAAGCGAACAACCGTTTGTTGCTCTCCTAAAACATTGTTAGATAATGGAAAATAGCGTTGAAAGGGCGTTGTTCTAAATAGATAATTCGTATCTTTGCGCTATAAATTAACAGGATAGCGAACAGATGAAGAAACTATTTTACTTTTTCGTGACATTGCTGGTTGTGGGGTGTTCGATGGGTCCAGACCCTAGCGAGGTTGCTGCACAAGCGGCCAAAGAGTATTACATGCAGCTGTTGGCAGGCAAATACGAACATTATGTGGATGGGTTTTATCGGCCCGACAGCATTCCGCCAAGCTATCGCCGACAGCTGATAGACAACGCTAAGATGTTTGTGGGACAACAAAAAAGCGAACGGCGTGGTATTCTTGATGTGCGTGTGGTAAACGCCGTGGCCGATACGGCCAAACGTTCGGCCAATGTTTTCCTGCTTTTTGCCTATGGCGACAGCACTAGCGAAGAGGTTGTTGTGCCTATGGTGCTACATCGGGGCGTGTGGTATATGCGCTGATGTTGCCCCGATTAGGCTTTTGGCGCATGGTGGAGGGTTGGCGTAAGTAATGGCAAACAGCCTGTCGCATTGTGGCATGTGGCATGCTGCTCGATTTGCGAAAGCAGCCCACTTGTTGCATGGAATAAAACAATTACTTGCTGGCGGTAACGTTGGCCTCTTCGCGTTCTTCCACCTCTTTCACCTTTCTGAACAGGTCGGAAGCAAACACTAGGTCGTTTAGCTTTTGGTTTTTGCTACTCATCACGTCATCTTTCGTGCCCTGCCATTCTTTCTTACCTTTGTAGATAAAGCAGATGTTTTCGCCAATGCCCATTACCGAGTTCATGTCGTGGGTGTTGATGATGGTGGTCATGCCAAACTCCTTGGTGATGCTCGACAGCAATTCGTCTATCACGAGCGAAGTTTTGGGGTCGAGTCCAGAGTTCGGCTCGTCGCAAAACAAATACTTGGGGTTTAGCACAATGGCCCTAGCTATGGCCACGCGCTTTTGCATTCCGCCCGATATTTCGCCAGGGAACTTGTCTTGTGCATCGGTAAGGTTTACGCGTTCAAGGCACTCTTGCGCGCGTTTTGTTCGTTCGCGCAAGTTCATTGTGGAGAACATGTCGAGGGGAAACATCACGTTTTCGAGTACCGAAAGCGAGTCGAACAAGGCTGCACTTTGGAAAATCATGCCCATCTCGCGGCGCATGTGCACCTTTTCGCGTTTCGACATCGTAACGAAGTTGCGCCCATCGTATAGTATCTCGCCCGAAGTGGGTTCGAGCAAGCCAACGATGTTCTTCATCAAGACGGTCTTTCCCGAACCGCTTTGTCCGATGATAAGGTTGGTTTTGCCTGTTTCGAATACGCAATCTATACCTTTGAGAACGGTCTTGTCCTCGAAAGATTTGGTCAGTTTCTTTACTTCAATCATTGTTTTTGCTTTTTAAGGGTTGGCCTTCGGGTTTGTTTTTCGCCGTTTCGTGGCCATCCGTTGCCCATTGGTGCAGGCTTTCCCCTCTCGTTTACGATACCTAAAAACGTTTCCGCCTTATAGTGGTTTACAGGTGTGTAGCATGGCTAAGTTTAGCTGAGCATTTGTGTAAGGAACACATCCGAGAACAGAATGAGCACCGAACTGCTTACAACGGCATCTGTGCTGGCCTTTCCTACCTCTACCGAACCGCCTTCAACCGTGTAGCCGAAGTACGACGACACACTGGCGATGATGTAGGCGAAGAACAAACTCTTGACGATACTCATCCACATGAACCAGGGTTTGAATGCATGTTGTATGCCAAGGGTGAGATCGTCGGGGGTGAGGATGTGCCCAATGTAGGCCGTGGCGTAGGCTCCGAGGATGCCCATGGCCGAACTGAATATCACAAGAAACGGCATGATGGTTACCAATCCTAGTATCTTGGGCAATATCAGGTACGAGGCCGAGTTGACGCCCATGATGTCGAGTGCGTCTATCTGCTGGGTAACGCGCATCGTTCCAAGTTCGGAGGCGATGTTCGAACCAACTTTTCCGGCCAAGATAAGGCACATGATGCTTGATGAAAATTCGAGCAACATAATCTCGCGCGTGGTATAACCCGACACCCAACGGGGCATCCAGGGGCTTTGGATGTTCAGTTTCATCTGTATGCAGATAACTGCTCCGATGAAGAAAGAGATGAGCAGCACAATGCCCACCGAATCGACGCCAAGCTGTGACATCTCCTTAACGTAGCGCTTAAAGAACATCCGCATGCGTTCGGGGCGCGAAAAAGAGCGGCCCATCAATATGAGGTATTGCCCAAGTGTGTTGAGATAGTTGAGTATCAACATTTTTTATCCTATATATAATATAATGTGTAAGCCTTTCGATTACTCTCCGTTTATCGGCAGGCAACGTTTAAGTTCTTTTGTCGTTTGGCATGTTGTCGGCCGCGAAAACTTGTTTTCTCGTTGCCGAATGCCGCTAACTTATGCAAAAGTACGCAAATTATGATAGAAACAGCTATCTTGTGCGCGCTTTTTATTTCTTGTTACCACTTTTATGCCTACCTTTGCACCAAGGTTTTAATTTCAGATTATAAGGAAAAGATATGTCTATGAATGATTTTCAACTCAACGATCAGAACCACGAAGATACCCACATGGAACTGCGTGCCGAAGGACTTGTGAAACGTTATGGCAAGCGAACGGTGGTGAACGATGTCTCTATCAACGTTCGCCAGGGGGAGATTGTGGGGTTGCTTGGGCCTAACGGGGCAGGGAAAACAACCTCGTTCTATATGACTACGGGCTTGGTGATACCTAACGACGGACATATCTTTATCGACAACACCGAGATTACCGACTTCCCCGTGTACAAACGTGCGCGTGCAGGCATTGGCTATCTGCCGCAAGAAGCCAGTGTGTTTAGAAAATTAAGCGTGGAAGACAACATCATGGCCGTGTTGGAGCTGACGGGGAAACCGCGCCAATATCAGCTAGATAAGCTTGAAAGCCTTATTCGCGAGTTTCGTTTGGGGAAGGTGAGAAAGAACAAGGGCGACCAATTGTCGGGTGGAGAACGTCGGCGTACGGAGATTGCGCGGTGTTTGGCTATCGACCCGAAGTTTATTATGCTTGATGAACCCTTCGCTGGTGTTGACCCCATTGCCGTTGAAGATATTCAGCATATCGTTTGGCAGTTGAAGTATCGCAACATCGGCATTCTTATAACCGACCATAATGTGCAAGAAACGCTTACCATTACAGACAGGGCTTACCTGTTGTTCGAGGGTAGGATACTATTCCAAGGCGCGCCCGAAGAGTTGGCTGAGAATAAAATCGTACGCGAGAAGTATCTGAGCAATAGCTTTGTGTTGCGTAAAAAGGATTTCCAAACGCTGGACGAGGAACGTCGCGCACGCGAGGGCGGACATTGATGTGTGGGGCGCGGCGCGTTGCAGGTGGGTGGAAGTTGGGCTTTGTCTCAATGCTCACTATTCTTACTTTTGCGCGCGTTTATGGTCGTTGCTTAGCAAGGAAAGATGCTATTATGTTAACGAATTTATTCTTTTTCGCTAAAAAGTTCGCAGAAAGTTTGTGTGTTTCCAGATAAAAGTGTACCTTTGCACTCGCAAATCAGAAATGAGGCGCAAGATAAACATCGCGGAGTGGAGCAGTTGGTAGCTCGCCAGGCTCATAACCTGGAGGTCACATGTTCGAGTCGTGTCTCCGCAACTATATTAAAGAGGTGTAAGGAAATTCCTTACACCTCTTTTTCTTTTGTTGTTGGGCTGCTGTTGTTGGTAAGTCGTTCCGTTTGGGCGGATGTTTGTTTAACCCAATTGGTTATTAAGAAACTTGTTTCTTTTTGCAGGAAAAGCACGGTATGCTTGCAAATGGTTAGTTCTCCATTAGTGTCCCTGTCGATTACGGAAGTCGTTTCGTTACACTTTATTTCCAAAAGCTCTAACAATCGATTTGGGTTCGTCTGCTTGATGATTCCTTTTAGGCTCTGTGGAAACTTGACGGAGGTTGGCTCGTTGGGCAGCTTGCTCGCCAGTATCTTTTTCGTAAACATGCAAAGTTTTTGTCTTGTCGGCTCGTCAACTTGGGTGCTTAGGGTTTCAGATATTCATCAGTTCATCAGTTCATCACTTTGATAACTCACAACCTCATAACCTAACAAGCTCACAGTTTCATCAACTCAAAAACTTAAATTGTTATTTTAATTTTACAATATTGCTCTAACTTTCGCTCCGTTCTAGCGAAAATCTAGGCTGAAAAGTTGGTAAAAAACCGCTTTTTATACCCTTTCGCACCTTTGGCATTGTCAATTTTTACGCCCAGAACCTGTATTTTGCACCATTTTGCCTTTCTAGTTTGGTTGAGGGCTGGTGATTTTTCAAGCCCATTTTTCTGCTTTTAGCCCCTAAAACCCCACTTTTTAACGACTATTTTGCCCTTTTCACCCAGGTTTTTCATGGCTCTAAAAGGTTTTGTTTATACAATTGCGACGTATATTTATTCTTTTCGTCTTGCGTTTAGTACCTTTTTGCACTGCGTTTAGCACCATTTTACCTTGCG
>NZ_KV815096.1:0-632 GCF_001814145.1 Prevotella sp. HMSC073D09
CGCTATGGCGGTCGGTAACGGCAGTCATTCGTTCCAAGCTGTCGCCAAACTTGTCTGCCAACACCTTCGAGCCTCTTCCATCGGCACGGAAAAGCAGTGTGTAATAAACCGTCTGTGCTATCCAGGCCCAGTCGAGGCTTTTGTTACAGTACAAGCCGCTCTCATCGAAACCAACCACTGCTGACGACTTGATGTATTCTTTAATCTCATCAATCACAGGTTGCGCATTCTTCTTTGCCTCATTCACCCAGTTCACCAGCGAGCCTTCGCTTGGAGTGAGACCAAATACCTCACGCAAAAGACTTGCTATACGGCCGTATGGAAGGAATTGCACGACACTCAGATAAACCACTAGAGCCTTTACGCTTGAATCATACACCACGTTGTTTGACCGCCGTCTCGGTGCCGTCCGAATACGTTCGCCACAGTTCTTGCATACCATCACATAGTGTCGGATTTCCTTGACTACGGGCTTCAGCTCTGGAATGGAAATAACCTGCGTCACATAATCAAGTACACGCTCTGCGTCTGCTAAAGATTCTCCGCAACGCGTGCAATAGTTAGGCACCTCATCGATTATCTCGTCAGGTACGGAAGTGCAAGACAACTTATGCCCATCATGTCCCTTTTGT
>NZ_KV815096.1:732-15241 GCF_001814145.1 Prevotella sp. HMSC073D09
GGAGTGCTGCTGTTATTAGAGTTCTTATCAGGGTTTTCATACTTGGCCAAGCGTTCCAGCAACCTTTCGATTTCTTTGTCTTTCTTGCGGATTTGGAGATTCAGGGCATCTATGTTACGGTTCAATTTGACAATCTCGGAATACTGCCGGTTGACAGTTTCACGCAACAACCGCATCTCTTCCGTCATGTCTTGTAATACTTTTGATATGTCCGTAACTTGCTCTTTCATAGATGTAAAGGTACAAAGAAAATCTGAAATACGCAAGAAAAACGAGCATCTTTATAGCCTTTATACGAAGATTTTAGAGGAGAGAATACGGACTGGTCAATACCGCTGAATAGTTACTATAAAACTTACAAATCTCTTCAAATGTTAAATTGTCGTGTTGAAAAATTATTTTCACTAATAATTGTGATTCTGCATTTTTTGCAAGATACTTAGTTGTTGTATCTAATCGTAGGTACATTGAGTGCAAGAAACTATCCATTTTTTTAAGTAATAAATTTAAGTTGTTTATAATCTATCCTATGATATCTTTGCAAAGATACTAAAAAAAAGAGAAAGAAGAAAATATTTGCGTTTAAATGTCTCAATAGAGCAAACTCTACCTGTCTACGCTTAACCAATTCTCTCAAAACTTTTCTCTTATATCGGCAGAACGATACATACTCTTGATAGATATTTCTATCTCCTGCCTCTATCCTCCTCAATAGTAGGCTCTTAGGATGCTTGCCGTAACCGAGCTACCTCCCAACACCCACATTGTAGGCAAGCAAGGTAAGCAGCAGTGTATCCTTGCCATAGCTCTTGAAGTGTGTTCAAAGCATTTTCAAGGGTCGGCACGGAGCAGAGAGTCCGCTTGCCGTTCCGTCATGTCTGCCGTGAAGTGTTCGCTTGGTTGCTGCTGATGTCCATCCCAATGTATGGATAATCTTTCCAACTGCGCATACCCTCAAAGTATTTTTTCGCTGTCGTTTAACAACTCGTCACTATGACTACCGCACGCTCGAAAGGGGGCAAGTCTGCCAACCGCACCCTGCGTAGGGCAAGGTTAGGCTGACAGAACAGGTAGAATACACAAAGTAAAATGAAAGAATTTATCGCTCGCATCAATTACGTTCTTAGTGGCGTGAAGATGCAGGCTTATCCTTGCTATCCTCACGCTCGTTGTTGAAACTAAAGGTAAGCTGCTGAACCTTACCGAAACTATCCTCCACATATACATCAATCGTCTGGCGGTCGGATAACAATTAGGTGTACACAAGCGGAACACATCCTTTGTCAGCGGATAGCGGTCGTTAGGCTTGGACACCGTACCATTATCATTTCCACCCAAGGCAGATATGCCGCCATAGAGAAATATGTTCTTACCTTTGTCGGAGAGTATCGGGTACATTTAGCCCACCTGCAAGATAGCATCCTTGAGTTTTACGTTATAACTTCGGTACGGCATATTCTGCTGTTCACACTCTGCCATAACAAAGGTATGTTTCTCACGCCCTAGATAACGTGAAAATAATACTCCTATACCGAAATTGTCAGCTGCAAGGAACTTTTCACTCGAAGAAAGCGGACGGTCAGGTGTCAGGCCGTCACCATCATTGTTTTCCTGTGCTGTGGCTGTTGTTCCCACCATGCTCACATGCTCATCAACTTACAAACTCATAAACTCATAAACTCAAAAGTTTAAATTCTTATCTTTTATTTTACAATATCGCTCAAATTTCTACTCCGTTCTAGCGAAAAAACAAGTTGCAAAGTAGGTAGAAACCCCCTTTTTCTAGCTTTTCACACCTTTCGTTTTGTCTATTTTTAGGAACAGAACCTGCATTTAGCACCATTTTGCCTTTCTAGATTGGTTGCCATCCCGTATTTTTTCAACTCCAAATACCCACTTTTACCACCTAAAAACCCACTTTTTAGCAGCTATTTTGCCCTTTTTAGTGATGTGTTTCATGGTTATAAAAGGTTTTGTTTATGCAATTGCTGCGGATATTTATGCTTTTCGTCTGCCGTTTAACGGCATTTTACACTGCGTTTAGCACCATTTTACCTTGCGTTTAGCACCAAAACGCATTGTGTTTAGCATCAAAACGCACTGCATTTAGCGGCATATTGCACTGCGTTTTGCAGCAAATCGCAGTACATTTAGCAGCAAATAGTCCCAAAATGGGTGCTAGTGACGGTCGGTTTAAATAAAAATACATTTTACCTGCATGTACAACTACCCCCTTTCGACCCCAAAACAAACCTTCGCGAGAATCGATTTTTTGCGACAAGATAAGCGATTGGTGCACAAAAGGGGTACTCGGAATGTTAAAATTCTTGCAGAAAAGATTACAAAAGCTGAGGCGTAGACGAATTTATCAGTTGCAGATTTAAAAGAATTATAGGCCTATCCGTGCGTAAACTGGCAGACTTACAAACTCAAAAAAATACAAACTTAAAAAGCTGAAACTCACGAGCTCAATAGTTCACGAGCTCAACAACTCACAACCTTAACAACTCACAACCTTATAAACTCACACGCTCACAAAACACTTGTGGTGGCTTGCCCCTTAGTGAAATGTTCACCAATACGCAAGCCACCACAACCATTATTAAACCTTTGGGATAATACCCATTGTGGTTATTAGATGAGAGTTGGAGCCTTCTTAATTGGGTTTCCAAAATAGTCTGTCCATCAATCGTCATGCTCAACAGCCGCTGGTCCGGAATAGTTTCCAGCCTCGACATTGCCACTCCTTATTGATCTTACATGATAAGAGAGCGAGATATGGTTGTGGTCGTATCTGGATACGGCAACATAACTTCCTACGGCAAGCGCCTGTTCCTTGCCTTTGGCTTCTACAACCTTTCCGTTGAATTCCCATTTACCACTCTGCGACAAGTCCAAACGTAGACCTAATGCCGCTTTGGGATAAGTTATAGACACGTCTATATCGTCGACATTCGACTTTAGTTTAATCTTGATGCGCTCACCCTTATCCTCAATCTTGGCGCGTGTAATGGCGTAAGCCCTTGATTGAACAAACATTGTGTTGGGTGGTAAGTCGTCAACAATCTCGTCATGGTTGTTGCTACAACTCGAAAATAAAGGGGCAATAGCCAAGAAGGCAATGGCCAATAAAGGTAAAATCTTAATTTTTTTCATGATCTTAAATTATATGTTCTTTTATGTTCATCGAAAAGTGCGTTTTGCCTTTCCACTTCACTCAAAGCTCCGTGTTGGCGATTTCCAATTCTCGCCATGACAATGTTTGAGCAAGCTCAACATTGTTCATTTGGCTTGAAAACGTTCGTTTGCAAAGATAGGCAAAAGGTATGTACGGCCAGCTGCGCATCACTCGTTTATAAATAATACTATACTTTTTTAACTGATTTTATTGCATCAAGGTGTTTGTGAACGCCCCATTAAACAACTGTAATAGGCAACCATACGAGAAAGAAATGTATCTGAAACTCCGAAAAAGGGAACTAAGGTTTGCCGTTGTCGAAGATATTTTATAAGTTTGCAGGGCAAAAGGAGCTATGCCGAACTAAGGCAGGCCTTGATATGTTACACGCAGGCGGCGCATAAAAGAGGCCACCAACAACTAAACACAGAAGAATTATGAGTAGACAAAAAAGGTATTTACTACAAGAGAGCGACTTGCCCAAGCAATGGTATAACATACAGGCCGACATGCCCAACAAACCTTTGCCACCACTTAACCCGGCAACGAAGCAACCCGTAAGCGTAGACGACCTTGCCCGCATCTTCTGTAAGGCCTGCGCTGAACAGGAGTTGGACACGAAGAACGCGTGGATTGACATCCCCGAAGAGGTTCAGGACAAGTATAAATACTACCGTTCCACACCTCTTGTACGCGCTTACGCCTTAGAAAAGGCGCTAGGTACGCCTGCGCACATCTACTTCAAGAACGAGAGTGTGAACCCATTGGGCTCGCATAAGGTGAACTCGGCCTTGCCCCAATGCTACTATTGCAAGCAAGAGGGTGTTACAAACGTAACCACCGAGACGGGCGCAGGCCAGTGGGGAGCTGCTCTAAGCTATGCGGCTAGTGTGTACGGACTGTCGGCTGCCGTTTACCAAGTAAAGATTTCGATGCAACAAAAGCCCTATCGCTCGTTGGTTATGCGCGCGTTTGGCGCGGCCGTTACGGGCTCTCCATCTATGTCTACTAGGGCTGGTAAAGACATTATCACGCGCGACCCGCTACATCAAGGCTCGCTTGGTACGGCTATCAGCGAGGCGGTGGAGCTTGCTACCACAACGCCCAACTGCAAATACACCCTCGGTTCGGTGCTCAACCACGTTACGCTGCACCAAACCATCATCGGACTTGAAGCCGAAAAGCAAATGGCCATGGCCGAAGAATACCCCGATGTGGTGATAGGTTGCTTTGGTGGCGGCAGCAACTTTGGCGGTTTGGCATTCCCCTTTATGCGCCATAACATCTTAGATGGGAAGAAAACAGAGTTCGTTGCAGCCGAACCAGACAGCTGTCCTAAGCTAACGCGCGGCAAGTTTAAGTACGACTTTGGCGATGAGGCCGGCTACACGCCGCTGTTACCGATGTTTACATTGGGCCACGACTTTAAGCCAGCTAACATCCACGCAGGCGGTTTGCGCTACCACGGGGCAGGTGTAATTGTGTCGCAATTGCTTAAAGATGGGCTGATGCGGGGCGAAGACATCCCCCAACTGGAAACGTTTGAAGCGGGTACACTGTTTGCTCGCACGGAGGGTATCATCCCCGCACCTGAAAGTAACCACGCTATCGCTGCCGTTATACGCGAAGCGAAACGATGCAAGCAGACTGGCGAAGAGAAGGTTATACTCTTTGCGCTGTCGGGACATGGACTGATGGACATGACCGCATACGACCAATACCTCAATGGCGACTTGCATAACTACGCGCTTTCGGAAGAAAGCATTGCACAAAGCCTTAAAGCGGTTCCAGAGGTTTAATAACACCCTAAATAGGACTTGTGGGCGCGCGAGATACTCACCCCTAACCACGGGGTTACGTAACTTGCTTGCTTAACAAGTCCTTCTTTATGTTGACAAGTTGCCGAGTTGACAAGTTGACAAGATAACTTGTTAATGAGTTAACGACGTTTGGAAGTTCACAAACCTTTCCAAACGCAGCTCGGTTTGTTGGCAGATATAACCAACATGTAGCAGAATAAATGGGATAAAACAAACGCTTGGCTTGGAGAATTAGCTGCCTAAGCCAAGCGTTTGGTTATATTACTTACTTGCCCGATGTAAGTATCTGGTCGAGTTTTTCGAGCAAAATAAACGGATTTTTCTTAAAAGCCTTCAAGTCAAACTCCTTGCTGTCGATGTATTCCACCATTTGTGGGAAACGTTCGAACATGCGTTTCAAGTCGGCTTGCTTGCCTACCACCGTTCCACCCATCGGTACATGGTAGGTAACGGCAATGTTATCGCCATCAACGGAATAGCTGAAAGGCAAAGAGCGTTCGGTAAAACTACTTCTAACACCTGTTATAACGCGAGTAGTAGCCGTAGAGATGTAACCCGTAACCTTCTTTCCCTCGTACATAACTAGCCAAAAATACCGCTTAGGCGAGGGGCTCATGCTCTTGGGCATAGTGAAAGATTTCACGGCATGCAGCGACTTATACACCAAGCTTTCGCCACTTGCCTCGTCGGTAAGTTTCATTTCTTTAACGTCGTCGGCATTGTAGTTGGTTCCGTCTTTGCTTTCGGCCGAAGACGCAACAACAACATCGGTGGCATTCTTAACCATGTATGGTCCATAAGATGCGCTCTTTTCTTTCACCAACCAGCCTTCTACCTTCTTGCCGTCGTTTAGAATTAGTTCGCATTTAATGTTGCTCGACTTTTTTGCAGATACGCTGAACGCACACAAAAATGTAAGTAGTAACGAAAGTAACAAACTCTTTTTCATACGTTTGATTGTCTTTTAATGGATTAAACAGATAGTTGTTAACATCGCAAAGATAGTCAAAAGTACAGAAATGAGAAAGAGAATGGGCTGCTTTTTGCTTGTTATTTCACCACTTGCACAATAAGATAACCCACATATATAATATATATGGATGAGAGGAGGGCGCCTTCGAGTCGTGTGATGGTGTACTTCGTGAACGAGAACAACCACAACAATATCATCGAACCAAAAAGCACGGAGAGATCTACAAAACCTATTCCTTGTATGTTCATGGGCGAGATAACGCCTGTTACGCCCAAGATAAGCAAGATATTGAATACGTTCGAACCCAACACATTGCCAATGGCGATGCCGCTATTGCCCTTACGGGCAGCCACAGCACTAGTGGCCAGTTCTGGAAGTGACGTTCCTCCAGCCACAATGGTCAGTCCGATAACGGCGTCGCTAATGCCTATGGCTTGTGCCACAGTGGTTGCACTGTCTACAAAGACGTTGCTGCCAAGCACCAAGCAGACCAAACCAACAAGCAACCATGCGATTGCCACAAGGGGTTTCATGGGTTTCTTCGCTTCTGTCTGCGCACCTGCATCGGGTTTTGCCGTAGTAAGGGTGACGCCCATGAAGAAAACAAACAAGATAAGCAGAAAGCCTGCATCTACACGGCCGATGTAATCGTCGAGACAAAGTAGAAAGAGTGCACCCGAAGCCAATACGGCAAAGGGGATGTCTTTACGCACGGTGGTTTTCAATATGGTCATCGGTGCAAGCATCGCTGCCACACCCACGATGAGCAAACTATTGAAAATGTTGCTGCCAACGATGTTACCTACGGCCAAATCGGGCGTTCCCTTCAATGCCGACACAAGGCTCACGCAAAACTCTGGCATGGATGTTCCCATCGCCACAATGGTGAGTCCGATTACCATCTGCGACACTTTCATGCGCTCGGCCAAGCCTACGGCTCCTTCTGTAAGTCTGTCGGCTCCCCATAAAACAAGGACGATACCTGCTAGTATAAAGAGCACATTGAGCCAAATGTTGTCAGTAAAGCCGCCCAAAGCGGCACAAAATAGTTGGGGCATGGTGGGGTGGGGGGGATTAAGGGGGTGAGTGGATGAATGTTTGAGTGGGTAAGTTTGTTTATAAACGGGCGAATGAATAGGCTTGTGAGTGGGTAAGTTTGGGAGTTATACCTATCAAAATTACCCACTTACAAGCCTGTCAAACTTGCTTTGCCTTATTCGGCTGCAGCTTGTTCTGCGGTTTGTTCTTCTCCGTTCTTAGGTTTTAGGGCCTCTTCAAAATTGGTAATGCCGTTCTTTACCAAGATGTCGTACCATTGAATAAGCTTGCGGATGTCGCTGTCGTGCACGCGATCGCGGTCGAATGCAGGCAGAACTTCGCCGAAATAGTCGCGCAGTTCTTGGCTCGTAGCCTTCTTATAGTTAAGCGAACAGGCTTTTAGTTGTTCTTTTTCGCCTAGGTTTTTAAGCACTTGCCACAAGGGAACGTCCTCTGAATCGGTGTACATGGCGATGTCGCTAAGACTTGTAACGCGATCTGTTGCGAAGGCGGGCATACGCTTATGGGTTTCGTCGATAGCCTCGACGATGAGCGAAGCCTTACCGCTAGACACGAGCTTGTATAGCCCAGGTTTGCCCGAGATAGAAAGAATTGTCTGTAACATGTTGTTTTTCTGTTTATGTTTTTGTTAGTTGTATGAATAACTCGTTTAGTTGTTGGTCAACGTCTTTCACGCCGTCGTTAACTATTTCGAAGTGGCTCATGGCCCTAACGCGCTGCTGTGGCCATTGGCATTCTATCCATTCCAGTGCTTTAGCGCGGTGGAGTGCATCGCGTTGCATCACTCGTTGTATGCGCACTTCAAGCGGAGCGGTAACACACACCACCTTGTCTACCTTCACCCTTGCATCGAACCCGCTTTCGAAGAAGATGGCACTTTCTAGCCATTGGTTGCCCGATTGTTCGAAATCGCGTGCAACGGCCGGATGTACAAGGGCGTTGATGCGTTGCTTGTTCTCGTCGGAGGCAAGCAGATAGGCAGCTAATACCTGTTTTTGCAAGTGTCCGTCGGCGTATAGATGGTCGCCCACAAGTTGTCGCAAGCTCTCCATTAGCGGCTCCGAAGTCCGCAAAAGGTGCTTGGCCGACGCATCGCAATCGAAAACTTCTATGCCACGAGCGCGCAACCGCTGGGCCACGAACGATTTTCCGCTGCCGATACCGCCCGTTAGGGCGATGCGCAAGTGGGGCGATGGGTGCCGAAAATCCATGAATTAGTCTACTTCTGTTCGATGAGATAGTCCACTTGATTGATTTCCAAGCGCACCTTACGCACTCCCGGAGGCGCTTTTCGCAAGTACAATGTGCACTTGTCGGCAGGGTGTTCCATCAGTTCGGCGTAGTTGGCGGCCACCTTGAAAGCGTCGGCAGTGATAGAGCGCACACGGCTAACTCCCACGATGAAATGCACTTTCACTTTCGAAGGGAAGGTGCGCAACACCTTGTCGGGCGGTAAGTTCTCGGCCGAAATGGGTACTTCGACGCTTTCTTCGGTAAGCACATCGGGGTAAAGGGCCAGTCTAACCACATACGGAACCATCTTTACGCCCTCGATACGGTGCAATTCAACGGTTTCGACGATGGTGTCCGAGAAGTTCGTAATGTTCAATTCCTCTGTACGCACTTCTTTTATGCTGTCTAATGCCTTATTGTTGGCATACACCGTGACGAACTGTGGAAAGAACTTGTAGTCGGCCAAATAACGTTGGTCGCCAGGCTTGATGGTTCCTGCTATGCGAATAGGAACGCGCTTGCTTTGGCCATAGTTGAAGAAGAACTCCAACCGCTCTGGTTTTACCGCCACTATCTTGGTTGAACCCGACAGCTGTGTATAGAGTTGTTTCTGTATGTCGGCAGCAGGTATCGTGCCCTTTCCGCGCGACTTGTTGGCGTAATTGGCGAAGTTCAGCACAATGGGGCGCAGCCGTTCGGTATAGAGATAGCTCATGATGGCAAACCCCTTGTCTCTTAAAGTCACTCGCACCACGTCTTCATCGTTAGACGTTATCACCACATCCTTAGGCAAATTGGCCAGATGAACGGGCACGATGAAGTCTTTCTCGTACGTTTCGTTAAGGGCGGTGAGCAACCAAAAGCCCCCACTAAGTGCGAGAAAAAACAAAAAAATCAGAAACTCCTTGTTCACTGCACTGAACACGAAGCTCCTGACTATTGAAAAGATCTTTAAGAGCCGAAGCTGTTTCATTGCTTAATTCTTGGTGTTCACAGACTGCAACGAGACTGGGTCGGCGAAGACGTAGTTACGGTCTACGGTAACAATCACGCCGCGAGCAATCTCCAACTCCACCGTGTTGCTTTCGATATTGATGCGTTTCACATCGCCATATACGCCACCGCTAGTAACAACGCGTGTGCCTTCTTGCAGTGCGTTTTGGAAGTTGCGTATGGCCTTTTGTTTCTTTTGTTGCGGCCTAATCATGAAGAAATACATGATGGCGAAGATGGCCACCATCATCAAAATGGGGGCGGCAGAATTACCTGCAGCTGCTTGTGCAGCCAATACTGTTGTTGAAATCATATTTTAATTGTTGAGTTGTTGTTTTTAATGCGCTAGCAGAGGCGACCTCGTTTAGGCCTCTGCTACGTTTCTCTCGGGTTCAATGGGCTGTTCCAAAGCGCCATTGTCGGCATCTGAACTTGGCTCCATTGGCGCGTCCTTTTCAGCAACCACAGGACCTTCTTGCTGCATAGCAGGTTGCGGCGCATGCTTATGCTCGCCGTTCTTGCGCCCATTGTCGAATTGTTTGCGTGGGCGTGGTTCGGGCATGGCCTTCATCATCTGTCCGTGTGCAACCAGTCCGCGGGCAATTGTGTCGAGCATACCATTGATGTAGCCCCCACTTCGGTGCGTGCTGTACAGCTTGGCCAACTCTACATACTCGTTAATCGTAACGCTTACGGGTATGTTGGGGAAGTTGAGCATCTCGGCAATGGCAATCTGCATGATAACCACGTCCATGTAAGCCAGTCGTGAAAAGTCCCAATTTCGCGAGTTTTCGCTCATGTATCGCTGATATTGTTCGCCATTAAGAATGGTCGATCTGAATAGCTTTCGGGCGAAATCCTTGTCTTCCTCATCCTTATATTCGGGCAGCAACTCTTGCTTGGCTTTGTTGGCAGGGTCGAAACGTTTGATGGTTTTCAACACAAAGGTATCTACAATCTCTTTGTCGTCGTTCCAATACAAGCTTTTCTCTTCGAGCAGGGCGTCGAGGTCCACATTGTTTTGCACAAGTTGCTTATACAGCTTGCGCCACAATTCGCGGTCTTCCTCATAGTCGTCGTTTCCGCTTTCCATATATTCGCGGTAGGTTTCCGACTGTTCTATTTGGTTGCAGAGTTTTCTAACCGACTCGATGTCGTCTTCCCAGCGCTGTTTCAGCGTCTCCATGAAGTCGTTCAGTTGCTTGTTCTCTTCCAATTGCGTAGCAAACTTATTGTACGCGAACTTTGCCGAGGGCACCTCTGTGCCTTCGCGCTGCGCTTGTTGTGTCGCGATGTCTACACGATGTCTCTCTTCACGTGTGATTGCCACTATCAACGCCAGCAGGTAATTGTATAGGTCGTATGCCTTAGAAAGACTGAACAGCAGTTCTTTCTCGGCATTATCCATATTTCTATTACCGTTTTGGTAGTATGCATAGGTTAACTGGACAATCTTTATACGTATTAATTCCCTATTTATCATCGTTCCTGTTTTTCTTTATAATATTGTTATGCAAAATTAGGAACTTTCCCACGATTATGCAAGTGTAAAGGGCTTTTTCTACTTTTTTTAATAACAGACAAGCACCCCTTCCGAAAACTAGAACAACTTTGTTAACATCTAAATAGCGAACGCTTTACCTGCACTTTTTTCGTTTGTTTTGATGCAAATTTGCAAAAAACATCTGCTGATAAAATATGTTGTCATCGGGAAAAGCGCTTAAAAGTTGTGCTTTTCCCGATGATTTAGCCTCTTTAAATGCCGTTACGGGGTTAATAACTCACCTCAATAGAGGTAGGGAATATTCTATATGGGTCGAAGTATTCCATGCAGCTGTTAATCATATCTTGCAAGGTGGGCTTAACATTACCGCGGTAAAGTTGCTTACCATTTACGATGAGGGTTACCGCCTTGCTCATGTCTACAAGCTGTTCGTTAAGGTATATGCGCAGTTTGCCTCCCTTAGACTGCTTGTACGAACGGTTGAACTTCATTTCGATACCCCATCGTTGGTCTTTCTCAATGGTGGTGTATTCCACATCGTTGATGTTCATCGTAATGACATTGTCCTTAATCGTCATTTCATAATAGGTGCGTTGCTCCGATGGTCGCATAAGAACCTGCAAGTTGTAGAACCCCGAACGGTGGCGGCCGTCCATCTCAAAGTCTTCCCAAAGAACAGTTTTGGGATATGGGTTTCGGATGAAATCTTTAAGCCACGGAGTTGTTAGGTTATAGTTGATGCTGTGCTGCATCCTTTCGAGCAGGTTGATGCGATGCTGAAAGAGCGGACGATTGTCTGCCGAAAGTGGATGTGCCTTTTGTGCAGAATCGAAAGCCATTTGCGTGTAGCGCGTGAGGATGTTGCGGTAGAACCCCGTGTCTTCGGCTCCCGTAAGGAATGAAAAGCCAATGTTGGCACAATTCTCCACTGGTGCGTTCTTCAGAGGTTCGCCACCTGCCATCGGTCCGGCCGCTGCCCAATAGTCTGCATAGAACGAAGCCAGCCGTTGACTGCCATAACCTCCTTCGGATATGCCGAACACGTAAAGGCGATTGGCGTCGACGTTTCCCTCAACAAGTGCTTGCCGTATAAGCTTTTCCCAAGCAAACTGCTTAGCTAGTTGCCACCAACGATAATAGTTGCCTTCATTGGGTATCTGGGGAATGAAATAAAGCGAAGGGGCGTCTTGAAACGAGTTTCCTAGCATCAGTCCAGTTTGCCATTCTTGTTTTTTAGGCCCCGAACCATGTAGGTATAAGAAAAGCGGCAACTGCCCATTGGCCTGTCCTTTTGCGCCATAGTAGTAGGGCATAACGGCATCTGGTTCTAATGCTTGTGGCAGGTTCCACGCCCCCTGCCCGCCATTTTGTAGACTTTGGGGCTTGATGAGTTTCTCTTCCTGTAACTCGCGATTGGCCTCGCACCACGCAGCCCACACCATCTTCTTGGTGTTGGCAACGTCTTTATCTTTCAGTTGCTGCTGTATGTCGGTAGAATAGTTTGCGTTGCGCGCAAAGTCCGCCTTGCTGTTCAGCTCTGCGTTCAGCTTTGTTTTCAACGTTTGTTCGAAATAGTGCTTTACCATCTCTTGTTGGTTTTTTACCACCTCTTGTTGGTTTTTTACCATCTCTTGTTGGTTTGGCGATTGGTTGTGTGCGCAGCTCAGTGTGGCAGACAGCGTGAGGGTTGCCGCCATGCTTGCGGCAAGTTTGTTAACGTGTATCATAATGTATAGGTCCGAATTTTACTACTCAGCGTGTTTTTTTGATTTGGGTTGATTGCTTAACCCGCTTATCCGTGCGAACAAGTAGGTTTGGTTATGCTTTAAAGCCATTTATGGCTGTCGATAGCTTTGTGGAGCAAAGGTAAGCATTTCTAAATAATTGTGCAAGCGTAGTTGGCTTATTGGGGTTGATAATCTCGTTTACCTCTACTTAATATCTCCTTAATATCTGTTGATGGCAAATCTTATTATGTCATTTCGGGTTCACTTGGTTACCCTCTTATGGCCATTTGTCTTGTTGAGCAAAACAAACTTTCCTTGGTTGTTGATGAGATATTTCTGGATTCCTTTGAAAGACGTGTCTATCTCATCGACATAAAAGTTGATAAGGGTGATGTGATGGCCGTTATTCATATAGAAATAACGTTCGGCAGACTCGTATAATCGGTGCACATTGTAGTAACATACTAGATAATCTACAATGCGTTGTTGGCTATCCATCGTAACAAAAACCAAATAATCTACGGGAGCAAACATCTCATCGCCCATCTTGTCCTTATATTTTGAACCGCTTTTATATATGTTGAGCGTATATTTCTTTGTGGAGAATATGGTCTTGCAGTAATAAGCCGAGTCCACAAGGTAGTCGTCGCCAGTTAAATCCTTCCGTGGCACCAAGGGTAACTTGCGTTGAGGGTTGCTTGCAAGCCGCTCGAAGTATTTGTTGTTGGCTGTGGCCGTGCGTTGATAAACGGCATTATTAGCGGTATTCTTCCACTTCTTGGTGAAGTGATGCCTCGTGAAATCCACCAAACGCACGTAGGTTTTACCCTTTTCTGCTTGTTTGTTGATAGTTTGGCCGCATATGGACAAACTAGGAAAAAGGAAGAGAATGAATAAGATGAAGTATTTCATAGTTTCTTGGTGATTTTATGTTAAAGACGTCTATGTGCAGAATGGCCTAACACCCAACAGTGTTCTTGTTGGCCGTGTTCTTCTTTTGTTGTTAAATCTTCATTTTCAATCTAAACGCCGCCTTATTTTCCATAAGGTCTTTAGAAGGCATTCTGAAAGCAGAGATGCAATAAATCCACTCTTCGTCTTGCCAAGGCCAAAAGTAGGCACCACCGCCCCGTATGGTTTTAGAGCCTTGCACAACATCGGCATGATGTCCTAAATTAGTGGTGAAATCATTAGAACACCACTCTCCCATAAAGAGTCCGTATAAGTTAAAGCCGTTACAAGCCAGCTTGTTTAATGAAGAAAAATCCCAGCTGAGCCATTTTCCTAACTCTATTTCGTTTGGGAGCGTGTTTCCAAAACAGAAAACAGACTGGCTGCCGCCGCGACAGCAATATTCCCATTCCTTTTCATTGGGAATTTCTGCGAGCAAATCCTTTGCAATGGCTTGTGCCAATGGATAATCACAGAAAAAGGGAGCGTGTTCTGTTCCTTCCACTTCAATGTCTTTATTAAACAGTTCGTTGTATTTCAGTATATGCTTGTTTAGTATGGGGGTAGCACTGACTAAAAAGGGATTTAGGCTAATCCTTTGTACTGGTTGCATCTCTTCTGGCGTTATGTTGGGGCATTCGGCTAATTTCAGAATATGTGCTCGTTCCTCTTCAGAAAGGCCCATACGATAGTTTCCACCAGGTATATAAACAAATAATATACCCGTATCTTTTTCTTCGAACAGGGGCAAGTTAAACTTCCCCTCGTGGTTGTTGGGCAAGTAGGATAGCCTTGCGCCAAACTTACGTTCAATTTGCTCAACTATTTTTCTGTGGTCTGTTCGCATTGGTTGTTTACTAGATGGTCGGTGTTGTTGCTTATGTTTTTTCCTTCCTTGTTCTTTTTGTTGCTTGTAGAATTAACCAGCGCATGCAAAGTTATTAAATCTTTTTGTAGAACTCACATTTTGGTGTTTGAAAATAATGATGTTTTGTCTTGTTTTTGGTTGGAATTTTAACATTATGAGTGCCCTTAAAATCCACCAACCGCTCACCTTGCCGCAAAAAATCG
>NZ_KV815096.1:15341-22651 GCF_001814145.1 Prevotella sp. HMSC073D09
TTGCCGCAAAAAATCGATTCTCGCGAGGGTTTGTATTGATGCAAAAAGGGGGTTGTATGTGAAGACGACAAAATGAATTTTTATTTATAATAACCGCCATTTGCACCCGTTTAGGGTGTGTTTATTGCTGAATTTACTGTAATATGCCGCAAAACGCAGCGCATTTTGGTGCAAAACGCAGTGTGTTTTGATGCTAAATGCAGTGCGTTTTGGTGCTAAATGCAGTGCGTTTTGGTGCTAAACGCAGTGCGTTTTGGTGCTAAACGCAAGGTGGAATGCTGCTAAATGCGAGATGAAAAGCATAAAAATGCGCTGAAATGGTATAAATAAAACCCTCTCGATTTGTTGGAAATATGGCTGAAAAGGGCAAAATGATCGTCAAAAAGTGGGGTTTTAGGGGGTAAAAAGTGGGTAATTGGCCTTGAAAAATTACGAGTTGGCGATCAAAATAGAAAGGCAAAATGGTGCAAAATGCAGGTTTTGTTCTTAAAAACAGACAAAACAAACGATGTGGAAGGGTGGAAATAGTGGCAATTTACCTACTTTTTAGCTAATATTCTCGCTAGAACGGAGTGAAAAATTGAGTGGTGCTGTAAAATAAAAAATAATATTTTAAGTTTTTGGGTTGATGGTTTTGGGGTTTGACGGGTTTGTAAGTTGATGGGTTTGTAGGTTTATGAGTTCATCAGTTTTTATTTAGTTCATAAGTTTATGGGGTGGTCTGTTTACAAATTTGAGAGTTCATAGGTATGTGCGTTGTATTCGTACGCGAGTAGGGAAAGATAGCTTTCATGTTGAGGAAAACAAGGAAACTATAAGGGCTTTTACACCAACTCCCTCATTGCGTTTGGTACGCCATAAGTGGCCAAATGCACTGCTGTAAGTCGCTAGCACTCTTCGTCACCCTCTTCTTCCAGTTCGTTTATGAAGTTCAAGAAACTGCTTGACAGGCGTTTTACAGAACTGTCTGTAAACTCCCCTAAGTCCATTAGCAACAAAACCACTTCGTTTGTCTCCAAGTCTATTGCGAAGTAATTCCCTCCCCAGTCCACGGCGAAGGGCAAGTATCTTTTCGGGATGCCCTTGTCTGTGAGGTTTAAATAGCTGTTGAGCACATCTAAATTGCCCAATTCATCGCTTGGATAGTTTATGGGAATGAAAAAACTCACTTCTACAAATCCCTCATCTTCTTCTACATAGTAATAGCTCTTGTCTGCAACACCTCCGTTAGCATGCAGGTATAAGTTCGTAAAATCGGCGGGCGAGCGCATGCCTAACGTTTTTTCTAGGGCAGCGATGTCTGCCAATGTAAGTGGTTTTGATGATTTAGTAAACATATATCTCGTATATTTAAGTGTGTGCGAAATGGTTCAAGCTTTGGGTCTAGTTCAAGGAAGAGGCTGTTGCTGAATATGGTTTTAAACAACTCTGAGGCTGTTTTTTGAAGACTTTCCTTAGCTTTTAGGTTGATGTGGAATATCATTCGCTTGCCCAATGAAAGGGTAGGGCGTTGTGTTAAGCAGGATAAAACCGCGTATAACTTAAAAGACAAGGAGGGGCCGAACTGATAGCGTAGCCGTGTTTAGGGGTCAAATTGCATAGGAACACGACCTAAAGCGTGCGCCTTTTGACTTTGGATGCAAGGCACGGGTCGCCATCCGTTACGGCCGCACTTGCGTATTGGCGTGCGGAACCTCTTCCACATGGTCTGCGTATTGCGCTGCGATTTGGAAAATGACTGTTTAAAGGTTCTCGTGATTTGCCCGTTTGGCGGCTGTTTTGTGACACGCTTTGGTGGCGTTTTGTTTGCTGTTAAGGCCTAATGTGGGGCGTTAAGCGTTTTTGGGCGAGGTAAATTTTAAGCACAAAGGCGTGCGTGGTAAAGTACTCGTTGTAGTGAAAAATGTGTTTTAAGGGCATAGCCCTGGTACACTTCCGTTCCCCAATGGCGACTTTACAAAACACGCCTTTGTGCGTTATTGTTGTTGCGTTGAGGGCGTTGTGGGTTACATCACGCCCCTTTCGCGCAGTTTCAATTGCCAGTTCCAAGCCGAACGCAAGGTGTCTTCAAGACTGGTCTCGGACTTCCAACCAAGCACGTTGTTGGCTTTGTCGGGGTTGGCCCACACCTTTTCGATGTCGCCTTCGCGACGTGGGGCGTAACTCCAATTAACCTTTACGCCTGTGGCCTTTTCGAATTTGTCTACCACTTCGTATGTGCTGACGCCACGGCCAGTGCCCACGTTAAAGTATTCAATTGGCTCGGTGTCCATGTCTAGTACCCTTTGCATGGCCTTAACATGTGCCTTTGCAAGGTCTACCACGTAGATGTAGTCGCGAATACATGTGCCGTCGGGCGTGTCGTAGTCGTTTCCAAATATCTTCAGCTCTTTCCTGATGCCCATCGCTGTTTGCGTAACAAAGGGGATAAGGTTGTTGGGAACGCCGTTGGGAAGTTCGCCGATGAGTGCCGACGGGTGCGCGCCGATGGGGTTGAAGTAGCGAAGGATGACGCTCTTAATGGGTGCGCCGCTGTGAATGTCGTCGCGAATAATCTCTTCGTTAATCTGCTTGGTGTTGCCGTAAGGGCTGCAAGCCTCTTGGATGGGTGCGTCTTCGGTTACGGGCAGATGCGCTTTGGTGGGCTGACCGTACACTGTGCAGCTTGAAGAGAAGATGAAACCCTTTACGCCATATACAGGCATCAGTTCTAATAGGTTGAGCAACGACACAATGTTGTTGCGGTAATAAAGCAGCGGTTTCTCAACACTCTCGCCCACAGCCTTGGATGCGGCGAAGTGGATGATGCCTTTGATGTCTTTGTACTTGGCAAACACGGCCTCCAAGGCTTGCTTGTCGCAGCAGTCTACCTTCTCGAAAGCAGGTCTGATGCCCGTAATTTGTTCGATGCCGTCTACAACTTCGGCGTTAGAGTTCGACAAGTTGTCTACGATAACCACATCGTAGCCGGCTTGTTGCAACTCCACGGTGGTGTGCGAACCGATAAATCCGGTTCCGCCTGTAACTAATATCTTCTGTTTCATTGTGTTGGTGTTATGCTTGTTGTTTAATGTTTAAGTTGACCAGTTTACGAGTTGACCAGTTGACCAGTTTACGAGTTAACCCGTTCACGGGCTCACTAGTTGGCCGTTTGATAAGTAAATGAATTGGCCAGTTAACCAGCTAATGTGTCGACAAGTGAAGAAGTTGACAAACAGGAGTGCCACGTTTGTCTCAGTATTGCCGTTCGCCAAAGATGTTCGTTCCCACGCGAACCATCGTGCTCCCGCATTGCAGGGCGATGGGGTAGTCGTGGCTCATGCCCCAACTACGTTCTTTAAAGGCATCGTCGTGGGCGAAGTATTGGCTTTTAATTTCGTCGAAAAAGCGCCAGGCGGTGGTCATCTCGGCACGAATTTGCCCTTCGTCGTCAACGTTCGAGGCCATAGTCATCAGTCCGCAGATACGAATGTGGCTTAGTTCGCGCCACTCGCCGCTGGCCAACATTTCGCGACAGGCGTCGGGCGTGAAACCATATTTGGTTTCTTCTTGGGCTACATGCAGTTCGAGTAGCACGTCGATAACGCGGCCGCACTTCTCGGCCTGCTTGTTAATCTCTCGTAAAAGCCTAAGGCTGTCCACCGCTTCAATCATGTCGATGTAGGGTGCGATGTACTTAACCTTATTGGTTTGCAGGTGTCCGATGAAGTGCCAGGCAATGTCCTTGGGCAGTTCTGCGGCCTTTCGGCTCAGTTCTTGTTCTTGACTTTCGCCGAAGATGCGTTGGCCTTGCTCGTAGGCGGCCATCAATTCTTCGTTGGGGTGGAACTTACTCACCGCCACGAGCTGCACGTGGGGCGGCAAACTCTGCACCACACGTTTTAAGTTTCCTGCCACATCGGTAGCCATTATTCAGCCTCCTTGGTGTTTTGGTTGTCCTCTTCGTATTCAGGTTTGTCGTTGGCGGCGGCATTTTGCGTTATTGCCACATGCTCGTACACGTCCATGATGAGCGTTTCGGTAACGCTGGCAATGTCGTATGTAATCATGGTGTTGCCCATAACGCTGTCTATATGCTTTACTGCGCCTTGCAAACTGGCGGCTTGCACCAGGTAGTTAACGTTCGAACGCTTTTCCTTTTCGGTCTTTTCGTCTAGCGTGATAAATTGCAGTTTGGCCTTATACCATTTGTCGTCGTTGTCGTTTTCGCTGAAAAACACCTCGTGATAAGGGGCGGGTTTGATGCCCGTAATCTTGAAGTCGCCAGCGATAAAGGCCGACATCTCTTCGATGATGGCGTTTTCTGCCTCGGTAAAGCTCAGTGCGTCTACCACGTATTGTTCGGTAATGGGTTTCAACATGCCATCATCCATCGTCTTGTCGTACCTGATTTTAGTTTCAAACCAGTCTGCCGTTCTTTGTCTCATGCTGTTTCTTTTGCTATTGATTTTATTGGCAAAAGTAACAAATTAATCCGTAAGGCGCAAAAAAAATGCACCTTATTCAAATAAACTTACGATGTAAGCATTGCGTTTCGATTAAATTCGATAACTTTGCATATCACCATAAAACAAAATCATTATGCCTGAAATCTCTGTTCGCGGACTGGAAATGCCAGAGTCGCCCATTAGAAAACTCGCTCCGTTGGCCGTTGCAGCAAAGGCCAGAGGAACAAAAGTTTATCATTTAAACATCGGACAACCCGATTTGCCCACGCCGCAAGTAGGTCTCGACGCCTTGAAGAACATCGATCGCTCGGTACTTGAATACTCTCCCTCGCAAGGCTACCAATCGTACCGAGAGAAACTCACCACCTATTATAAGAAGTATAACATCGACGTGACGCCCGACGATATCATCGTTACAACGGGCGGTTCGGAGGCCGTGCTCTTTGCTTTCATGTCCTGCCTGAACCCCGGCGATGAAATCATTATACCCGAACCGGCCTACGCCAACTACATGGCCTTTGCCATATCTGTGGGTGCAACCATCCGAACCGTGGCCACATCCATAGAGGATGGCTTTGCGTTGCCCAATGTGGAAAAGTTTGAAGAACTGATAAACGAGCGCACAAAGGGCATCCTTATCTGCAATCCCAACAACCCGACAGGCTATCTTTACACGCGTAGCGAAATGAACCAGATACGCGATTTGGTGAAGAAATACGACCTTTACCTGTTCTCCGACGAGGTATATCGCGAGTATATCTACACAGGTTCGCCCTATATTAGTGCCTGTCATTTGGAAGGGATAGAGAATAATGTGGTGCTTATCGATTCCGTTTCGAAACGTTATTCCGAGTGTGGGGTGCGTGTCGGCGCGCTTATCACGAAGAACGCCGAGGTGCGGGCGACGGTGATGAAGTTCTGTCAAGCCCGACTTTCGCCGCCGTTGCTGGGGCAAATCGTGGCCGAAGCGTCGCTCGATGCGCCCGACGACTATTTCCGTGGCGTGTACGAAGAGTACGTTGAACGTAGGAAGTGCCTTATTGATGGGCTGAATCGCATACCTGGCGTGTTCTCGCCCATCCCTATGGGGGCCTTTTACACCGTAGCAAAGTTGCCCGTTGACGATTGTGAGAAGTTCTGTCGCTGGTGTTTAGAAGAGTTTAGCTACGAAGGCGAAACGGTGATGATGGCTCCTGCCGCAGGTTTTTACACCACACCAGGCGCTGGATATAACGAAGTGCGCATTGCCTATGTGCTGAAAAAAGAAGACCTGAAACGTGCGTTGATGATATTGCGCAAGGCTCTTGAAGTGTATCCTGGGCGCGTTGACGATGAACGGAAGGAACTTTAAAGGTGAAAGGGTGAAAGGGTGAAAGGGTGAAAAGGTGAAAAGATGTTTTACCACGAACTTGTTTGCTCGTTAACTTGTCAACCCGTCAGCTTGTCGCCCCATCATCTTGTGAACTCGTCGGCTCTCAATTCATCAACTCGTCAACTTGTGAACTCGTGAACTTGTGAACTCGTCAACTCGTCAACTCGTAAACTCGTAAACTTATCAACTTGTGAACTTACCCTTTTTCCTAGCCAAGCGCATTTACGCCAATAACACCGACAAAACGCGGGTAGACCGCCCAGCCATACGCATTGCCATTGCTGGCGTTGCCGTGGGGTTGGCGGTGATGTTGGTATCGGTGAGCGTTGTTTTCGGCTTTAAGCATACCATTCGTAACAAGGTGGTTGGCTTTGGTAGCCATATACAAGTGGCCAACTTCATGACCCTTCAAGCATCCGAACAATACCCCATACAGATGGGCGACTCGATGTTGAAGGTGTTGCGTGACATCCCTGGCGTGCGCCATGTTCAACGTTTTGCCATAAAACAAGGCATACTTAAAACCAATAGCGATTTTCTTGGCGTGGCCTTCAAGGGAATAGCGGCCGACTACGATACCACTTTCATTCATCAACACCTCGTTGCGGGTGCCATTCCGCACTTCTCCGATAGTTTGGGGAAACAACAATTGGTGATTTCGCAGGCCATTGCCGACCAGCTGAACCTTAAACTGGGCGACAAAGTCTTTGCCTACTTCATCGACAACACGGGGGTAAAGGCTAGGCGGTTCAGCGTTGCGGCCATCTACCAAACCAACCTTTCGCAATACGATAAGGTGACATGTTTCATCGACCTATATACTGCGGTGAAACTAAATGCGTGGGAGACTGACCAAGCTAGCGGAGCCGAACTCACGGTCGACGATTTCGACCGACTTGACGACACGGCTGCGCGTGTGGTAAACAAGGTGAACCGCACTGTCGACAGATATGGTGAGACTTATTCGTCGCAAACCATTCAAGAGATGAACCCACAGATATTCTCGTGGCTCGATTTGTTGGATCTTAACGTCTGGATTATTCTCGGACTGATGTTATCCGTTGCAGGTGTCACCATGATTTCGGGTTTGCTCATCATTATTTTAGAGCGTACGGCCATGATAGGCATCCTTAAAGCCGTTGGTGCGCGCAATGTAACCATCCGTCGCACCTTTCTTTGGTTTGCAGTGTTTACCATTGGCAAGGGAATGTTTATCGGAAACCTCATCGGCATGGGGCTTATCGCCCTGCAACACTACACGGGGTTGGTGAAGTTAAACCCTGCCACCTACTACGTTAGCACGGTTCCCGTAGAGTTTAACCTGCTTGTATGGCTCTTACTCAACGTGGCAACACTGCTCATCAGCGTCTTTGTGCTTATTGCGCCTAGCTATTTGGTGTCGAAGATAAACCCAGCAACGTCGATGAGATACGAATGAGGAAAGGGGAAAAGATAGGAAAGGTGAAAAGGTGAAAGGGTGAAAAGGTGAA
>NZ_KV815096.1:22751-24726 GCF_001814145.1 Prevotella sp. HMSC073D09
AAGGTGAAAAGGTGAAAAGGTGAAAAGATGAAAAAATGGGAAAGGTGAAAAGGTGAAAAAAGGCTGCGCCATCTTATACATTTGGCTTAACTCCTCAACTCCTTTAACTCCTAAAGGTGAAAGGGTGAAAAGATACACATTTGGCTTAACTCCTTAACTCCATAACTCCTTTAACTCCTAAATAAGAGCGAAAGGGTGAGAGAAATAGAACCAAAGGATTGTAAGACTTGCAGAGTTGCGAGTTTGCAGTCCGAAAAGCTCGTGAGCACGCATGTGGAAGGGAGGGACAGATAATGTTTAGAGAGTATTGGATAAGAAAATCACACATACAATAAACTTACGGTTGCGTTTCATTTTTTTGAGGTTGTTCTTTGTTCATTAATCATTTAACATTTTTTGTTTATGTTGTTTCATACTTCTCATACACCGTCTCATACGGAAAGCATGACTAGCGGTGCGCCTTCTCGCGGCATATTGAAGTTTGCCATACCCCTTATCCTGGGCTATATCTTGCAACAAATGTATTTGGTTATCGATGCAGCGATAGTGGGTAGATGGATAGGAGTAGGGGCTTTGGCGGCAGTTGGCGCCTCTAGTAGCATCATGTTTCTTGTGATGGGCTTCTGCAATGGGGCGTGTGCCGGCTTTGCAATCCCCGTGGCACAGGCATTTGGCGCTGGCGACCACCACAAAATGCGGTGCTATGTGAGCAACGCCATGCGCATAGCCGTGATGCTTGCAGTGGTGATAACGCTGCTGTCGTGCTTGCTCTGCGAAAGGATATTGAAACTCGTCAACACGCCAGCCGATGTCTTCCACGATGCTTATGTCTTCCTTTTCTTGCAGTTCTGCACCATCCCATTCACGATGGCCTACAATCTCTATTCAGGACAGATACGTGCGTTGGGCAATTCCAAGCAACCTTTTTACTTCCTCATTGTCTCATCATTGTTTAACATCTTGCTCGACGTGGTGCTTATCCTGCTGTTGGGGCTGGGTGTCGAAGGCGCTGGCATCGCAACCTTCCTTAGTCAGGTTCTCGCATCATGGCTATGTTGGCGGTTTATTAGGCGGCACATGGCTATTCTCGTGCCCAAGGCCGACGAACGGTCGTTCGACAACAAGAAAATCAGCATCTTGTTGAACAATGGCATACCGATGGGTTTGCAATTCTCCATTACGTCTGTCGGAATTATCATGCTGCAAAGTGCCAATAACGCACTAGGGACGATATACGTGGCTTCGTTTACGGCCGCCTTACGCATCAAATACTTGTTCACTTGTGTACTTGAGAACATTGGTGTGGCAATGGCCACTTATTGCGGACAGAACATCGGTGCGGGAAAGCTAGACCGTGTTAAGACTGGCGTACGTGATGCCATGTGGATTATGATGGGGTATTTCGTCTTGACGGTTGCCGTCATCTATCCCTTTGCCGATGAGATGATGATGCTCTTTGTAAGCGGCCACGAGCAGGAAGTGATAGCCAATGCCGCACAACTTATGCGAATTGCCAACTGGTTCTACCCCACTTTGGGCGTATTGGTCATCCTCCGTTATAGTATTCAGGGGCTTGGTTACAGCAACCTGAGTTTGATGAGCGGCGTTATGGAAATGATTGCCCGTTGTGGAGTTAGCCTTTGGTTAGTTCCTGCGCTGGCTTGGTTAGGCGTTTGCTATGGCGACCCCGTAGCTTGGATAATGGCCGACCTGTTCCTTGTGCCTGCTTACCTATGGCTTTTAAGGCGATTGAAAAACAAAGAGAGGGTGAAAGGGTGAAAAGATAGGAAAGGTGAAAGGGTGAAAAGATAGGAAAGGTGAAAAGATAGGAAAGGTGAAAAGGTGAAAAGGTGAAAGGGTGAAAAGATGAAAGGTTGAAAAGGTGAGAGGGTGGAAAGGTAGTAAAGATGAAAGGGTGGAAAGGTGGAAAGATGAAAGGGTGGAAAGGTGAAAGGGTGAAAAGATAGGAAAGGTG
>NZ_KV815096.1:24826-26761 GCF_001814145.1 Prevotella sp. HMSC073D09
AAAGGGTGAAAAGATAGGAAAGGTGAAAGGGTGAGAAGGTGAAGCTAGCCAATCACAATGTGCGGAGGGCATCAGCATCTTTTCACCCTTTCATCTTTAGGAGTTAAAGGAGTTATGGAGTTAAGCCAAATGTACAGATGGCGCAGCCATTTTTTCACCTTTTCATCTTTTGGAGTTAAAGGAGTTATGGAGTTAAGGAGTTAAGCCTAATGTACAGATGGCGCAGCCATTTTTTCACCCTTTCATCTTTTGGGGTTAAAGGAGTTATGGAGTTAAGGAGTTAAGCCAAATGTATAGATGGCGCAGTCATTTTTTCACCTTTTCACCTTTAACGGCGCAGTCATTTTTTCACCTTTTCACCTTTTCACTTTTTCACCTTTAACGGCGCAACCATTTTTTCACCTTTTCACCTTTCCTATCCTTTCACCTTTTCACCCTTTCACCTTTTCACCCTTTCACCTTTATTCGTCGTCCATCGCATCCCAAAAGTCTCTATCGAGTTTCATTACTTTGAAAACCCTTTCTTCTTGCAGACCTAGTCCGCACTCGTACATGTATTCTGTGAGTTGCGTGCCGTTAATCAAGATGATAGTTGGCGAACCATTAAGGCTTTCAACATAATCTATCGCACCTTTGGTAAAGTCGGAAGTGGTAATAAACACCCCCTTTTTAGATGGCGTTCCAGCAACTGCGCCCACGAAAGCCTGCACATCATTGCGCCCAACATGGTTGTTTGCGGCATATCGTTTGGCTTGAATGGAAATATGATTAAAGCCAAGCACATCTTCTTTAATGATGCCGTCGATACCTCCGTCGTTAGAAAGCTTGGTTACGACGCCTGCATTTTTAATCTCCCCGCCATAGCCCATAGCCTGCAACAGTTCAACAACCAACCTTTCAAAGGCTTGTGGCTTTTTGTTTAATATCGTCGCTAGAATGTCTGATTGTATCGACTTCTTGATGTTTTCGTACGATTCGTACAGCCCCTCTTGTGGTGTAAGTTCGTTATTAGATGCCATGATGGTGGCATCTATCACTTTATCCGTTTCCCCAGAGGTCTTCCTAGGTTTGCTCACGGTGTCGTCTATATACTTGTTAATCTCTTCGTCGGTGCACGAAACAACTAGTTCTTTTCCCTTTTGGCTGATGGTGTAGTCGCCCCGTCTTGGCTTTTCTGCCAGTTTTGCCATAAAAAGATAAGACAAGGCCCAAGAAATACGGTCTAGAAATATTTCTCCATTACCCGAATCGTATTTTGTATTAAGCTCTTCATCGGTAAGGTTAAAGTGTTTTGCCAATGGTGTTCGAAGGTCTTTCGCCCGCATAACGCCACCTGCATTTAGTGTTCTCAGCACTTGTGTGCGAATTTGCTGAAACGTTGGTATCATATAAACAGATTGTTAGTAAATAATTGTGGATGCAAAAATAAGAAAAAATAATGTGATTATGCAATTTAAAGTGGACTAATCTGCATTTGGTAAGTGACAAGTAGTAAATTGAACATAGTAAGCGTTTACTTGCAACCCCAAAACTTGTCAACTCGTCAACTTGCCAATTTTAAGTTTTAAAATTTATGATTTGTTTTACAAAACACGTCCTGGTTTCTGCTCCATTCTAGCGCGGATATTGGTTAAAAAGTTGGTAAATAGCTACTATTTCTAACTTTTCACACCCTCTAGTTTGTCCGTTTTTGAGAACTGGACCTGCATTTTGCACCTTTTAGCCTTTCTAGTTTGGTTGCTGTATCGTAATTTTTAAAGCCCAATTCTCCACTTTTACCCCCTAAAACTCCACTTTTTAATAGCTATTTTGCCCTTTTTAGCCATGTTTTTAATGGCTTGTAAAGGTCTTTTTTATACCATAACGGTGGATATTTATACGTATTGCCTCGTGTTTTGCCGCATTTCGCACTGCGTTTTGCACCATTTTACCTTG
>NZ_KV815096.1:26861-32604 GCF_001814145.1 Prevotella sp. HMSC073D09
ACTGCGTTTTGCACCAAATTGCACTGCGTTTTGCGGCAAATTGCACTGCGTTTTGCGGCAAAACGCAGCGAATTTAGCGAATAATGGCCCCAAAGCTGGTGCAAATTGCGGTTTTATGCAATGCGTATTCATTTTGCCGGCATTTACAACTAACCCCTTTTTGCATCAAAACCAACCTTCGCGAGAATCGATTTTTTGCAGGGTGGACGATTGGTGGACAGAAAAGGCACTCATAATGTTAAAATTCTTGCTGAAAACTGTACAAAAGTGCTTGCGTGGCATTCGCGCGTATGGGCAACTGCGCGGAAAGCACGCACGTTTACAACCGCCAGCAAAAGCGGTTGTAGGGCATGCAGACCACAGCCAACGGAAACAGCATCATGGAAATGCAGGAATCAGCTGCCATTGAGACGGCAGGTTTTCAACTGTCGGATAAATACATGGAAGTACTTCCAACAGGCCACTTTTTAAGGCATGCCCACGGTTTGCCCCAAAAAAGATGGGCAAGATTTCTGTTTTATCAGCCTTTTGTCCACGACTTCGCACATGAGTGGGGCGCTTGTCTTGTTCTTACAGCACCAGGACAATAAACACCTTCCATTTACAGGTACATAATGGTTAAGGCAACTTCAATAAAGGTTTGGGGCAACCCATAGCAGCCAATTTGTATAAGAAGTGTGTCGGACGGGCTTGCTGTCCGTGAACCATGTTGTTGGAGGTGGTATGCCGACAAGTTGATTGTTTGGTTTTTAATCGTCTCTGTGTGGAGCATGTTTTGCTTTAAGCCCAATCGGTCGTTAGTACGCTTATCAATTAATGTAGGCTGTTTCCAACGCGTCTTGTTCATCTTTTGTTTGCTTGCCCGGCATCTTGCCTGCCTCGTTCTCTCAACGTAGTCCGCCAGGCTTTCAATAATAAGGCAGGCAAGAGGCTCAACAATCAAACAAAATCTGCACAGGTCCTAACATCCGATTGGGGTTTTAACCAAGTTCATTGCTTCAAGTCTCCGCAGAAGTTAATTTGTCGTTTTCTTTCTGCCTTCATTGTCATTTTGTTTCCATTTTGTTGTATTTCTCGAATAAAATGGCGAACTTTGTTGTCGGGTTAAATACCCCTACACGAAAAACAATTATGTTATGAAAAGTAAACTTACCATGGCTGCACTGTCGATGGCCTTCGCCCTTATGGCATCAGCCCAAAAAACAGTTCCTGTTTACCTTAATCCCGACGCACCTGTTGAGGTTCGCGTGCAGGATGCACTTAAACGGCTTACCGTTCACGAAAAAGTAAAACTAATACATGCCCAAAGCATGTTCTCCTCGGCAGGCGTGCCAAGGTTGGGTATTAGGCAGCTGAACATGAGCGATGGACCACACGGTGCGCGCGCCGAACTGAATTGGAGTACTTGGGGGTATGCCCAATGGACCAACGATTCCATCTGCGCCTTCCCCTCGCTAACCTGTTTGGCGGCCACATGGAACCGCGATTTAGCGGGCGAATACGGCCACGCCATAAGCGAAGAGTTTGCTTTCAGGGGCAAAGACATCATTTTGGGGCCGGGAACCAACATCTGTCGCGTGCCGCTTAACGGCCGTAGCTTTGAGTATATGGGCGAAGACCCCTACTTGGCAGGCGAAATGGCCGTGCCTTACATCAAGCGGGCGCAGGCCAACGGCGTGGCTTGCTGCCTTAAACACTTTGCGCTGAACAACCAAGAAACAGACCGCTTTACCGTAAATGTAAACGTGGGTGAACGTGCTTTGCGCGAAATCTACTTGCCGGCGTTTAAGAAATGTGTGCAACAAGCAGGTGTTTGGACCATCATGGGTGCGTATCCGCTGTGGAACGGTCAGCACCTGTGCCACAACGACTCGCTGTTGAACAAGATTTTAAAGAAAGAATGGAGCTTTGATGGGGCGGTGATAAGCGACTGGGAGGGTACTCATGACACGTGGCAGGCGGCAATGAATGGGCTTGATATCGAGATGGGCACCTCTGTGGACCGCAAAACCGAAGACGGCGCGCAAGGTTACGATGCCAATTATATGGCTAACCCACTTGAAAAACTTGTCTTGCAGGGGTGCATACCCATGTCGGTGCTCAACAATAAGGTGGAACGTGTGTTGCGAACCATCTTCCGCACGGCCATGAATCAGCGTAAGACCATTGGTAACCAATGTTCGGACGAACATTATGCCGTATGCAAGAACGTTGGTGCAGAAGGTGCAGTGTTGCTTAAAAACCAAGATAACATATTGCCTATTGCCCCTAACCGTTATAAGCGAATATTGGTGGTGGGCGATAATGCTGTGCGCAATATGAGTGAAGGTGGCGGAAGTTCGGAATTGAAAACGAAGTTCGACATATCGCCCCTTGATGGATTGAAGTCTGTCTATGGCGACAAACTCTTTTTCGTACGCGGCTATTATGCGGGCAAACCACTTTACGGCGCGGTGGAACCGTTATCGGCCGACTCGCTTAAGCAACTGAAAGAAGAGGCTTTGCAAGCTGCCCGAAAAGCCGATCTCATTATCTTTGTGGGCGGATTAAACAAGAACCATAGGCAAGATTGCGAAAACGGCGACCGCGAGAACTACGATTTGTCATACGGACAGAATGAACTGATAGCCGAGTTGGCCAAGGTTCAGAACAACATCGTTGTACTTACTTTCGGCGGAAACGCCTTTGCTACGCCGTGGATAAACAGCGTTAAGGCCTTGATGCACTGTTGGTATCTGGGCTCGATGTCGGGCGAAACGTTGGCCGAACTGGTTTCGGGCAAGCAAAATCCTAGCGGTAAGCTGCCCGTTACCTTTGCCAAACGGCAGGCCGACTACCCTTGTTTCCAGTTTGGTAAGCGTGGTTATCCCGGTGTAGACAAGCAAGTGTACTACGATGAAGGTATTTATGTGGGCTATCGTTGGTTTGATACCAAGGGTGTTGCACCGCAATTTCCTTTCGGTTTTGGGCTTAGCTACACCACGTTTAAGTATGGCAAACCCACGCTTTCGGCCCAAACGATGGACAAGAACGGCAAGATAACTCTCTCTGTTGCCGTTACAAACACGGGTCGCAGGGCTGGTAAAGAAACCATTGAGTTGTTTATTGGCGACGATAAATGTACCGAAGAGCGTCCCATGAAAGAGTTGAAAAACTTTGCTAAGGTAGCTCTTGCGCCAGGCGAAACCAAAACGGTAAGCTTTGACATCACGCCTGGCGACCTTGAATATTGGTCGGAACGCACCCACGGCTTTGTTGCCGAACCTGGAACATTCACTGCTTATGTTTGCGCTAGCGAAACAGATGTGCGCCAAATGGCTAAGTTCGAGTTGAAGTAAGTGTAAGTTGGCGAGTTTTAGGCTGTGCGTTTCTTAGTCTTAAAGGGTATGGCTTTTTGAATTTATAGATTTAAAGGCCGTTGTTGTGTAGTTGGCAAGTTGCTCCACAAGTTATCGTGTTGTAAGACAATATGCCATCTACTTACAACCTTGCAAGCGTAAGAACTGTGAGACGCATAGCCTAAAAAATCACTGGCTAACAAACTTGATATATCATGAAGTTAAAGAGATTAATCATAAAACCGAGAACTGGTCCGTTCGTTTCAACGAGGAAATGTTGCTCTATGAGTAAGATTGTTAGAATGTGCGTCTAGCCATTTTTGTCAATGGCAAGCATAAATTAAGAACTCCATGTTAAAAGCACAACTTGTTGAAAGTGTAATTAAAGAGGCCTAGTTTAATTTGCAATATCGCGTATGAAAAGGTTTTTGGCGTTTGGTATAGCAGTTGGTGGCTCTATACTTATTTCGCATTTAGTGAACTATCTTATAGTTGTTCCATGTGTCATAGGTGATGAGTGTGGCTATGATGTTGGTAAGTGCGATAGGGGAAAGGTGTTTGATCTGTTCTTTGAGCAATCGTCTGACACGGGTTACCATCCTGAACCAACCCTATTTAACTTCTTCTTTGTCACGTTTATTGGAGCGATGGTTGGGATTTGTATCTTTAAAATCATTGTGCGTTTTGGCTTACCTAAAACAAAAGTCTCGCAAAATTGTGCACGAAAGACTTAATACAACAAGGTTACTGTATACAAGGTAGATAAATGAAAAGGGGAAGTTCAACGAACCGAGGAGAGAAGTGTGTTGTATTGCCTTGTAAGTGATAATGGGCGAGAATATAGAAAATGACCGGAAAACAATTATAATACATTGCGTATGAAAAGCTTATTCTTGTGTATTTGCATCTTTCTAAGCCTTATTCCCATTGATTTGTGGGGACAGAGTAAGGTTAATAAACAAAGCCGTGGGCAGAAAGTGGCTGGGTATATCTCACTCCTAACGGCCGACAGCATTAAGTATTGGGATTACAAAAGTGGTAGACGGGGCGTGGCTTTACAGAAACAGGGTCTTGAATATATGGAATACGATGAGGGGAGACATCGAGAGTATGTAACCCGAGCGTGCATGTGGTTGTCTACCTTCTTTTCAGTTGACCAGCGAAGAACATTAAAAGTGTTTCGTTATAGTAGCCGTTACCCGGCGGAGCTTGATTGGAAAGGGAAAATTTTGAAACTGACGGAGGACACATTGATTGTAAAGAGGAAAGGAGTACGTGGGCGAGCTATATACATAAAAAGCAAAGACCAGTCTTTTCCATTAAAGCCTGCATTGAATCCATTTAACATGAGGATGGCAGAAATAGGGATGCAGACCGACACTCTGTATAGAAAGATAGACTCGATATGTGGAGTTTACCATGCCATGAATGCGTGTCCTGACACAATGAACGCAGAAATCAGTATAACAGTGAGTAAGGAAGGCAAAGTGGTTATGGCCAAGTATAGTCGTTTGCCGCCTGATTCTGCCACCTATGCTGGCTTTTATGCCGCTTTCTTGGCGTTTGTTAAGAGCATCCCTTATAAACCCTCAGTGGACATTGTGACAAAGGAAACGTTCGATATGAACCTTTCTTTTCCTTGCATGTTCTTAACACTAGAAAGGTGGGGCGTAAGGCTTCGCCGCGAATTGCAACAGAAACGACAAGCGATAAGTAAAGAGAATTCAACTACAAAGTAGGGGAAATGAGCTGTAACGTTGTTCAATACAGATAAAATGTGCATAATGAGTATGTTTATATATAGAAAGTGAGGTGATGGTATGAAAAGGTTATTCTTGTGTATTTGCATCTTTCTAAGCCTTGTCCCTGTTGATTTATGGGGACAGAATAAGACGGGGCTGCAATCTAGTAAGTTAGAAACAGAGGTGTTGTATGATGTAGAAGGCATTGCTTATAAGCAAGTTTGGAGGAAAGATGGAGAGGTTGTTAGGTGTTGTTATCTTACTCGAAGTGGGCAGAAAGTTGAGAATGCCACATGGTGTGTGGATACGCAATGGGTATCAACTTTGGCAGATAAAGTTTTGGATAAAATACGTTTTGACTATACTAACTGCACAAACGTACGGGGAATAGTCCTTTTATTGGCTGTTCCCAAATTGAATATAGCGGAGTTAAGGCTGACGGACGTATTGCCAAAAGAATATAAAGAGATGTTGTTGAGGGCGGTTCGTGATGCGGAAAGCGACATTAGTGGCCTTGAAGGAGATACTCCCATACTGGCTCTTTTCCCTGTAAGGTTTACGACAAACTGAAAACATGCAACACAAATAAATAAGAAAAGGATCTGAATTAGGATGAAGAAGATGTTACTTAACTAAAGTTTCCCACCCTAATAAATAGATAGA